>JADKCL010000014.1 GCA_016718825.1 Bacteroidota bacterium
GCTGCGACCGACTTGGTGAAATCGACTATTCGCCCGAGATCAGCCCCGAAGCCTTCCTGCAAAATCAGCCTTGGATGAACGTGCGTTTAGGAAATTTCAACTTCATTTGGAGTCAACCGAGTTCTAGTTTGATTGTCTTCTTTGTCGCCCTTTACACCATTTTCAGAGGCTACAAATTCCTTTCCAACACCCAAGACCAACGTTCCAAATTCTGGTGGGGCATCGGTCTGCTCCTTACGGGAATTGGGGCAGTCTTTGCAGGCATCAGTTACCAAGCGTTTGGATACGAAATCAAATGCCATGGCCGAGAATTCTGCACGTTCACAAGCGAATGGGAAGTTGCCTATATGTTGCTTTCCGCACTGGGAATGGGGGCATTTGTACTCGCGGCTGCTTACACCAATGCAAAAGGGAACTTCAGAAAGGCAATGATCGCCTCTGCGCTGCTTGGCATGATCACCTATTTGTGCTTCCTCTTCTATGGCATATCCGGAGCCATCCAGTGGCTTGTAGCATTTGAATTCATGGCAGCATTTTCTGCAGTTGCGGTTGTTTTCTTCATTGTCCTGCATGGCCTTGCATGGTTCCTAAAAAGGGATTCGATGAACCGCTCTCTTTTGATTGTCTGGCTGGTTTTTGTCGCTGTTTTCGTTGCATACAGCCTCTATCCAAGCTTGGGAATTACAAATGCATTGTGGTCCAAGGGAATTTGGTTCAACGAAAATGACCTCCTGCACGTGGGTATGATCCTCTGGATCTATGTTGTAGGCAAACATTTGCCTACACGGCTTGTCGACCAGCCAGGATAAATGACTTTTCCCGACAGTTCAATCCTCCCCCACCCTGCCAAAATGTCAGAAACATTCTCTACCTTTGCCGTCCCAATGCGTCTTTACAACGCGGCGGTTGAATTGTGAAAAAAGGAAAAGTTACACCAAGAGTTTTTGGGCCAAGCACGGCCACACTCGAAGCCCCGCATGATGAGGCACGCCAAGGCGAGGCCTTCAAGTTGTCCCTCGACAAGGAATTTACGAAACACGCCTTCATCGAAACCTACGGTTGCGCGATGAATTTCAGCGACACCGAGATCATCGCCTCCGTGCTCAACGAAATGGGCTACGGCTTTACCCAAGACGAACGCAAGGCTGACCTCGTACTGCTCAATACCTGCTCGATTCGCGACAACGCCGAGACGAGAGTCTGGAACCGCCTCGAAAGCCTGCGGTATGCCAAAAAGCTCCGCCCCGGCCTCATGGTCGGCGTCATGGGTTGCATGGCCGAACGCCTCAAAAAGACCCTGCTCGAACGCGAGCAGTTGGTGGACATCGTCGTCGGCCCCGATGCCTACCGCGACATTCCCCGCTTGATCGAAGAAGTTGAAACGGGCCAAAAAGCCGTCAACGTCCTGCTCAGCCGCGAGGAAACCTATGCCGACATCGCCCCTATTCGCCTGAACAGCAACGGAATTACGAGTTTCCTCAGCATCATGCGCGGCTGCGACAACATGTGCAGCTTCTGCGTGGTGCCATTCACACGCGGACGCGAGCGCAGCCGCGACCCCGAAAGCATTCTCTCCGAAGCCAAGGAACTCCTCGCGCAAGGCTACAAGGAGGTCACGCTCCTCGGCCAAAACGTGGACTCCTATAAATATGAGGACACCAACTTCGCGCAACTCCTTGAAAAGGTCGCCTTGCTGAGTCCCGACCTCCGTATTCGGTTCAGTACGAGCCACCCCAAGGACATCACGGACGACGTGCTCTACACGATCGCCAAGTACGAAAACATCTGCAACTACATCCACCTGCCGGCGCAGAGTGGCAACAGCGAGGTCCTCGACCGCATGAAACGGGGTTATACCCGCGAATGGTACATGAACAAGGTGCGCCGCATCCGCGAGATTTTGCCCGATTGTGCCATCAGCACCGACATCATCACCGGATTTTGTGGGGAAACCGAAGAGCAGCACCAGGATACCGTGAGCCTGATCGACTGGGGAAAATTCAACTTCGCCTACATGTTCTTCTACAGCGAGCGCCCCGGCACCCTCGCCGAACGGAAGTTTGAGGATGATGTTCCGGAGGAAGTCAAAAAACGGCGCCTTGCGGAGGTCATTGCCTTGCAGCAAAAAAATCAGCTCGAGATGTCGCCCAACCATGTCGGCAAACTGTACAAAGTGCTCGTGGAAGGCGACAGCAAGCGCAGCAAAAAGGACTTCTGCGGCAGAAACAGCGGCAACGATGTGGTGATTTTCCCGAAAGTCGAAGGCATCAAACCCGGAGACTATGTCCACGTGCGGATCAAGGAGGCGACTTCTGCGACGCTTATCGGGGAAATTGAGAGTGGAGAGTTGAGAGTTGAGAGTTGAGAGTTGAAAGTTGAGTTGATTATCAGTTCATTGCGAACGTTGAGATTCTGCGTTTTTAATTGGTATGAGTTCACTTTTTTTGGTTGAGGATGGCAAGTAACATCGACAGTATCAAGATGCGTTTTGGGATTGTAGGTCACAATCCCAAGTTAAAAACCGCCCTCGAAATCGCGATTCAGGTCGCGCCGACGGATGTATCTGTGCTGATTGTCGGCGAAAACGGTACGGGCAAGGATGTCTTCAGCCGCATCATTCACCAATTCAGCAAACGCAAGCACCAAAATTTCATTGCCATCAACACGGGCGCCATTCCGGAGGGGACGATGGACTCCGAATTGTTTGGCCACGAAAAAGGTTCGTTTACAGGTGCCATTGAAACGCGGAAAGGCTATTTCGAAGAAGTGGATGCCGGAACGATCTTCCTCGACGAAATCGGGGAAATGCCGATGGCCACACAAGCCCGCCTTCTGCGATTGCTGGAAAACCAGGAATACCTTCGCGTCGGTAGCTCCAAGATCAAAAAGGCAGACGTGCGCGTGATCACGGCCACCAACAAGAACCTGATCGAACAGATTCGCAAGGGCAAATTCCGTGAAGACCTTTACTTCCGCCTCAACACGATCACGATCAACGTACCCGCGTTGCGGGACCGCGGGAGCGATATCGAAATGCTGTTTCAGTACTTCGCCGACGAATTCGCCAACGAATACAAACGGATGCCGTTGTCGCTGACGCCCGATGCGATTGACTTGATCTATCAGTACCGATGGCCGGGCAATGTGCGGGAATTGAAAAATTTCGTGCATCGCTTGACCGTACTTGTGCGTGAAGATGAAATCACGGCCGACATCATCCGGCAGCACCTCAACATGCGGGAGAGCTATTTGCCGGTTTTCATGGGCAATGAGCCGGTTTTGTCAGAGGATGGCCAAGGAAACCAACGCCGCGAAATGGAAATCCTCTACAAACTCGTCGTGGACATGCGTCGGGACGTAGATGACCTCAAACGCGTCTTGTCCATGGGGATGCCGGGCGTGAATGAGTATGCCGAATCCCACGAACCGATTGAGGACGATGGCGAGACCTATATCATCGAGCCAAGCGGCCGTACCCATTCGGAGCCATTCCGGGGCAACCGGGAACAACCGGTCTCTGTAGAAGGCATTAAACCCGGAAATAACAGCAAACCAAGACTGCTGGAGCAACCGTTGAATTTGGAACACAACGAAAAGGACCTGATTGCCAGGTCATTGGGAAAACACAGCGACAACCGCAAAAAAGCGGCACAGGAATTGGGGATTTCCGAGCGCACCTTGTACCGGAAAATCAAACAGTATGGTTTGGGGTGATTTGTTCGCGCGAAAAGGCATTTGACAATGAAAAAACAATATTTCCTCGCTCTCACGCTGTTGCTCACACTGATTTCAAGTTGTGGGATTTATTCGTTTAAAAGCGGAAAAATCAAGGACGGAATCAAAACGGTCAGCGTCGAATTGTTTGAAAACCAAGCAGCCTTGGTCAATCCGATCTTGGCGGTGGACATGACCGAAAAGATCAAGGATAAGTTCATCTCGCAAAGCAGCCTTCGCTTGGCAAATTTTGACGGCGACATGGCCTTTGAAGGACAAATTGTCCAATATGATGTGCGCCCCGTGGCCATTCAGGGAAATGAAACTGCGGCAAGCAACCGTCTCACGATCGGCATCAAAGTCAAATATACCTGCGAAAAGTATCCCGAAGACAGTTGGGACAAGTCCTTTTCACAGTTCAGTGACTTTGGCAGCAGCCTCAGCCTCAACGACGTGGAAGGTGACCTCGTCAAAGACATCGTGGACCGTCTTTCGCAGGACGTTTTTAACAAAGCACTTTCCAATTGGTGATTTCGAGCATTTAGCAGTTTTGGAAGTCGCCTTCGGCGCCATTCCCACTGCTAACTGCTACTTTCTAACTGCTAACTACGATTGGGGAAATGTGGAAAAATTTCAACGGAATTGTCCATTCTTTCCGAATTGGCTGGAAAAGTCGTAATTTGCGTTCGTGATTCAGGATGTACTGACCCTTTACAAGAAGGCGCAAAACGGAGGTCTCAACGCGCAGGAGGTATTTTGGCTGGAGGGCCAAGCTGCCACGCATCCGTGTTTTGGGATGGCCTACATGATTCTGGCGCGGCACCATTTTCGCAATCAAAGTACGATTAAGAATAAATCGTTGCTCAAGGCAGCTGCCTATGCCAACAACCGCAGCCTTTTGCGGCATTATTTGGAAGACACCTTGATTCAACCCAAGGTCAGGCCGATTCCGGTGGCAGAAATGCGGCCGATTCTGGAGAAAAAGACTGCTGAAGTCATCTCTCCAACTGTCGCGGAGGCTTCATCAAAGCCTTCTGAACCGGTCGAAAACAAAGTACAAAACCCAGCCCAAACCGAGGATTCGATTGTTCCGGTGGCGGAAATCGAGGAATCGATCGTTCCAGTGGCGGAAATCGAGGAATCGATTGTTCCTGTGGCGGAAATCGAGGATTCGATTGTTCCTGTGGCGGAAATCGAGGAATCGATTGTTCCGGTTGCGGAAATCGAGGATTCGATTGTTCCGGTGGCGGAGGTCGAGGAATCGATTGTTCCGGTTGCGGAAATCGAGGATTCGATTGTTCCGGTTGCGGAGGTCGAGGATTCGATTGTTCCGGTGGCGGAAATCGAGGATTCGATTGTTCCGGTCGCGGAGGTCGAGAATTCGATTGTTCCGGTGGCGGAAGTCGAGGATTCGATTGTTCGGTTGCGGAAATCGAGGATTCGATTGTTCCGGTCGCGGAGGTCGAGGATTCGATTGTTTCTGTGGCGGTGGCGGCAACATTTGTCAACCCGACGCCTCCGCTTGTCAATTGGTTCCTTCACATGCGAATCAAACTGCGTGTGGACAAGTTCAAAAATCTTGGCAATCGCATCCGAAAGGGAGTCTCCAATTTTGCACAAACCCTCGAGGAAAAGGCATTGGAATCCCATCCGAATTCAATTCAATCGCAAGAATCAACTACTGACAGCAACCAAGAAGACATCGTACTAACGGAGCCGATCGTATCCACACTTTCTGCGGATGCATCCGGATCACCGACGACAATTCTGGACATAAATATTCAGCCATTAGCTGAAAAATCGTCTTCGGAAGCTCCTTCCCTTGAGCCGATTGAATCGATTTCTGCTATCGGTTTGAAGGACGCCCCTTCAGATGCCAACGAAATCGAAGTGGCGCATTCTGTGGTCAATTCAGAGCCAGAATTGACATCAGAAACGCCAGAAAAGAAACCCAAAACACCCGAAAAGGAATACGAAATCGGTGCATTTTCCAGCTTCACATTCCTATCGGACGGAGGCGCGACCGATGGCGAGGAGGAAATCGAGGCGGAGCTTGCAACCTTGGATGCCGTCGAATTCCAACGCTCCGATGCTCATGGTGGCAGCGGAGAAATCATCTTCGAAGAAAACGACCGCATCATTGAAATTACGGTAAGTCCGGAGGCCCTTGACAAGTACTTCAAGGGGCGCCTTCCGAGTGAGCAGCCGGTTGCATTTGGTGAGTTCACCATCGAATTTGACGTTTTTGAATTGCGCTCCAACGAGACGATTCTCGCGCAAGTGCCTGAATCCATCGAGGTCGCGACCAAACCCTCTGCGCTTGTTGCATCACCGTCGACAGAAGAGCAGCCCAAAAAGAAGGTGGATGAAATCTTGGAGAAATTCATTGAGAATGAACCGAGTATCACCCGTGGGAAGGCTGCAACGAGTCCGACGGGAGATCTTGCCAAAAATTCCTGCCATGTAGATGAGGAGTGGGTGACGGAAACTTTGGGCCGGATTTATGAAAAACAGGGCAATCGCAACAAGGCGATCAAAATTTATGAGAAGTTGCGCTTGCGATTTCCTGAGAAAAGCGATTACTTTGCCGACCTGATTGTAAAATTGAAGCAATAGCTGAATCCATGAATATCATTTTCGGAATCCTTGCCATTATCGCCGCGATCCTGTTGATCTTGATCGTTGTTGTGCAAAACAGCAAAGGCGGTGGCCTTTCCGGTGCCTTGGGCGCCAGCAATATCACCAACATGATTGGTACCCGTCGCGCAACGCAAGACATTGAAAAATATACTTGGTACTTGTTGGGAGGTTTGATCTTCTTGACATTCCTTGCCAACGTCACCAACTCCGCCAAGACGGTGCAGGCATCACAAAGCTTTGAGTCCTTGCTGAATGCCCCGAGCGCACCTGCTCCGCAAGCGCCTCCCGGCAATGCTGACAAGGGTGCTGCTGAAAATCCAGACGGTGCAGACCAATAATCATTGGTCTTGTAACATATAACGTGAAAGCCCTTTTGAAAAGGGCTTTTTTGTTTTCGATTCGCGGCGCATCAGGCTATCCATTGCTTGTTAAAATTCACAATATTCCCTACCTTGTTGACCATTCAGAATCGGCCTTCGTTCCCGAGTTTACGCATCCTTTCTCCCCTATTGACCTTCGGTACCTATGAAAATCCTCCTCAAAGTCGTCATCACCTTCCTTTTGTTCTTTTCCATGTTGTTTGGCATGCTGTTTAGCTATACCAACACAGAAAATGCAAAGGATTTGAAAAACAGTGAAGCAGCAATCGAGGCATTGGGCACTTTGGCCAATATGTTCGGTGCCGGAAGTCAAATGGACGGCATTCCAACTGCGGCCGACTATCAAACAGCCGTTTACATCGATGTGGTGTTCTTCCTGATGTGCATCGTGGGGATCGTATTTACCTTTCTCAAAGCCAAAAAGGCCGGTCTTATCGTCGCCGGAATCCTGGGCGTGATGGCGATTCTGTTTTTTGCCATGCAGCCGATGTTGAAAGGAGCAGCTTTTGAGGGCGAAAATGACGACAAAACACTGGCTTTGGTGTTTGCCATCACCGCATTCATTGGCGCTGCCTTGTTGGGATTGCTCAAGTATAAATTTTCCAGCACGGCAGCCGTCTCCGATGCCTCGAATACCTCAAACACAGAGGATTCATTTCGTCAAGCGTAAGTTTCGCTGAATAGGGCCCAGTCTTGGGAAAATACCGAAGAAGGCGCTTGAAACCCACAACGATTCGCCCCAAGCGGATACGGCGGTGGCTCATTTCGTGGACAAACTCCTTTTTGTCCGATTTGCCATTGCCGTTTATTCCATAACTTCGCGCCATATTTTGAAATATGGCAAAGACAGCGACTTCAATCGAAAAATTGCACAACATCAGCTACGACCGCAGCGGCTATTCCGACGCGCAATTGCTGGAACTTTACCGTGGAATCCTGCTTCCACGCATGATTGAAGACAAAATGTTGATCCTCTTGCGTCAAGGCAAGATCAGCAAATGGTTTTCCGGAATCGGTCAGGAAGCGATCTCCGTTGGCGGCACGATGGCCCTCAACAAAACGGACTACATCCTGCCGTTGCACCGGAATTTGGGCGTTTTCACCAACCGTGGCATGAAGTTGGGCCAATTGTTTGCCCAGTGGCAAGGCAGCCGCGAAGGCTTCACCAAGGGCCGCGACCGCTCGTTCCACTTTGGTTCGCCCGAGCACCGCGTCATCGGCATGATCAGCCACCTCGGCGCCATGCTGCCAGTCGCCAACGGCATCTCGCTTGCCAGCAACCTCGACAACGACGACGTCATTTCGATGGTGTTTTCCGGTGATGGCGGCGCAAGCGAAGGCGATTTCCACGAAGCCATCAACGTCGCCACCGTTTGGGATTTGCCGGTCATCTTCCTCATCGAAAACAATGGCTACGGCCTCAGCACCCCCAGCAACGAACAATTCCGCCACAAATACTTCATTGACAAGGCGATCGGCTATGGCATCGAAGGCATTCAGGTGGATGGCAACAACATCCTCGCAGTGCATCGCGCCGTGACCAAAATCGCTGCCGAAATGCGTGAAAACCGCCGTCCGGTTTTGTTGGAAGCCATGACCTTCCGCATGCGCGGCCACGAGGAGGCGAGCGGAACGAAATACGTGCCCCAAGAACTGTTTGACATGTGGGCGCAAAAGGATCCCGTAGCCAATTACGAGAGCTTTTTGCTGGATGCCGGCGTGTTGACCGAGGAATTGATTGCTGAAATCCGGGCCGAATTCAAAGCACAAATCCAGGAAGGACTCGACGAGGCTTGGGCCCTCCCGCCGGTCGTGGCCAATACGGCCTACGAATTGGCGGACGTTTTCGCACCCGACGAAGTCGCGCTTGTGCCGCCGCCCGCAGACGCAGGCACACGCGAACTGCGTGTCGTAGATGCCTTGAAAGAAGGCTTGGAACAGGCTTTGGAACGCGATCCGAAGCTGCTGCTCATGGGTCAGGATGTCGCTGAATATGGCGGCGTTTTCAAAGTGAGTGAAGGTTTTGTTGAAAAATTCGGGAAGGATCGCATCCGCAACACGCCGCTCTGCGAGTCGGCGATCATCGGTTCAGGCTTGGGCTTGGCCTTGCGCGGCCGTTCCTCCGTCGTCGAAATGCAATTTGCCGACTTCGTTTCCTGCGGGTTCAACCAAATCGTGAACAACCTCGCAAAAACGCATTACCGCTGGGATCTTCCCGTGCGTGTGACCGTGCGCATGCCTACGGGCGCGGGTTCGGCTGCGGGACCTTTCCATTCGCAGAGCAATGAAGCTTGGTTCGCCAAAACCGCCGGCCTCAAAGTTGTCTTTCCAAGCACGCCTTACGATGCCAAAGGCTTGCTCACCACCTCGTTGATCGATCCGAATCCGGTCATTTTCTTCGAACACAAATACCTCTACCGCAGCACCAACGGCATGGTGCCCGAGGCGTATTACAATCTTCCTTTTGGCAAGGCAAGGATCGTGCAACCTGGCACGGACTTGACGATTGTCGCCTATGGCTGGGCTGTGCAATGGGCGGAAGCCGCTGCGGCAGCCTATCCGGATGCGAGCATCGAGATCATCGACTTGCGTACCTTGATCCCTTGGGACAAGGAAGCGGTGCTCGAATCAGTCAAGAAAACGGGCAAATGTCTGATTGTCCACGAAGATACTTTGACCCTAGGATTTGGGGCAGAAGTGGCTTCCGTGGTGGCAGATGAGGCATTTCAGTGGCTGGACGGTCCGGTCAAACGCGTCGCTTCGTTGGATTCGCCGGTTCCGTTTCACAAAGCCCTGGAGGATGATTTCCTCGCGAGCAGCCGCCTCAATGCTGCGATTGGTGAATTGCTGAAGTGGTGAACGAATCGGAAAAAAGCCTATCTTGAAGGCTATGAAAATTTTCCGAAGAAGATTGCCATTTGAATCCAAGTTGGGCAGCGCGCGGAGCTTGATCTTCGCTTGTGGATTGCTTTTTCTGACGACATGGGGCTGTGTTGAACCGGAATGCCCACCAACCGAGACGATTACGGTCCATGATACCGTCACGGTATTCCCAAAACCCGCCCGTTACGAAGACATCGTGGGTTATTTTGACCCCGTGGATATGGTGGTGTATGCACGCCCGGGACATGAAAAGGCCGTCCTTGAGTTTTTTAACGCTCGAAATGTACGCGCGGATTCATACAAGATTGTCGCCACTGCTGCTGGTGGAGAGACGTTTTCGGCAATGGCGTTGCTCAAATTGGTGGACAATCCAGGAGATTTCAAGCGACCTCCACAAATCAAACCCAGTCGCGCCGTGGGAGGAACAATTTATTCTAATTCCCAATGTATCTCAGATCGGTCTCCGCATACAACACGATGCACATATAGTGTTCATGACAGCCTATATTTTCGTTCACAAGTTCTAAATACTGGCTTCTGTATGGCAGGAGAAGGTTATTGCTTCACGTTGGATTCGATGAAAACAGAGGTATGGCAATATTTTCAGGACAGCGAATGCAAGGTACTCGTCAAAGTACATGCTGTGGATAGTCGAGGCATAAGGTGTTTGCCAAAATGACACTTACCAATCCGCAATCCAGACCACCAATGGCAAAAGCTATCAACCCTGAATCAACCCGCGGAATTTGGGCTGTCATCTGGGCTTCCTCGGTGGGCACGCTCATCGAATGGTATGACTTCTACATTTTTGGAAGCCTAGCGCCTATCATTGCTACGCAGTTTTTTCCGAAAACCGATCCCACTGCGGCCCTGCTGAGCACGCTTGCCACGTTTGCAGCAGGGTTCATCGTGCGTCCGTTTGGGGCATTGGTTTTTGGGAGATTGGGCGACTTGGTGGGACGGAAATACACCTTTTTGCTCACGCTGCTCATCATGGGCGGATCGACCTTTTGCATCGGACTAATCCCGAGTTATGAAAAAATTGGATTCGCAGCGCCGATTATCGTCTTGGTTTTGAGGCTTTTGCAGGGGTTGGCTTTGGGTGGCGAATATGGCGGTGCTGCGACGTATGTAGCCGAACACGCACCTGCGCACCGCAGGGGATTTTTCACTTCGTGGATCCAAACGACAGCCACGTTGGGGCTGTTCCTTTCGCTGGGGATCATCCTGGCTACGCGCAACTTGCTGGACAGCGATTCGGCGACTTCCATTGCAAAATTCAACGACTGGGGCTGGCGGATTCCCTTTTTGGTGTCGATTCTGCTCGTTGCCGTTTCAATTGTCATTCGCCTGAAAATGAAGGAATCGCCTTTGTTTTCCAAGCTCAAAAGCGAAGGCAATGTTTCCAAAAATCCGCTAAAGGAGAGCTTTGGGCACAAGACGAATCTCAAAATGGTCCTGCTTGCCCTGTTTGGGGCGACGATGGGCCAAGGTGTGGTTTGGTACACCGGCCAATTTTATGCGCAATCCTATCTGGAAAACGTGCTGAAGGTCGATTTTGAGCAATCCCGCACGATTTTGATCTGGGCAATTGTCTTTGCGACGCCGTTTTTTGTGCTATTCGGGGCTTGGAGCGACAAGGTTGGACGGAAGTGGATCATGATGGCGGGAATGGCACTGGCGATTGTCTGCTATCGGCCATTGTTTGGAATGATGAAATTCTTTGTCGAAACCAACCACAAGATGTTGGTGGTGCTCGAAAATCCGACCGTCACATTTACTCCCATCGAAGGTTCCGAAAACCAGATTCGAAGAAGCGTCTACAAAAATGGAACTGCCGAATCCATTCTGATTACGACCTCGGTGACGGATACACTCTATGCCGACCCCGCCAAATCGACGGCAAAGCCGGAAACCAAAGTCTCCAAATTGCTAAACACCGCCGACTACTGGAAACTGGTTGGCATCGTTTTCCTGCTAATCCTCTTCGTCACGATGGTCTACGGCCCGATCGCCGCGTTCCTCGTCGAATTGTTCCCGACCAAGATTCGGTACACATCCATGTCCCTCCCCTATCACATCGGCAATGGCGTTTTTGGGGGATTGACGCCGTTTATTGCGACCATGTTTACCACGATTTATCCAGGCGATCCCCTCGTTGGTCTTTGGTACCCGATTGTGATTGCCGCTGTTTGCCTCGTGATTGGCACCGTTTACATTTCGAATCGCATTGACCCCAACGTCCAAGATTGACATGAATCAACTCAAAAAATACCTCGGTATCGTGTGGATGCTGCTCGGCCCGGCAGGAATCTACTTTCTGATTTCCACAGCCATGCAGGAGATTGCCAAAAAGCCAGTGATCGACACCAAAATCCAATGGGGTGTTTTTGTTGTCGTTTTCATCCCGATTGCGATTGGCATGATGATCTTCGGTTGGTTTGCGTTCAAGGGGGACTATGAAAATAGTTAGCAGTTGGCAGTTAGCAGTTAGCAGTTTTTTGGGGATGCCCAATTGGCATCATCACCACTGCTAACTGCTACTTTCTAACTGCTAACTAAAAAGATTATCTTCGCAACCGGATGTTCACCGAGTCGATTTTTATTCCGTTTGCTGAAGGCGAGTTGCTGCATGTGAAGCGGTTTTATGTGGATGCAAACGCTCCCGCGTTGTTGCTGATCCCCGGTTCCATTGAGAATGGGCATATTTTCTATTCGAAGTCAGGAAAGGGATTTGCGCCTTGGATGGCCGAGCGTGGGTTTGATGTATTTGTAGCCGACCTGCGCGGTCGCGGGCAAAGCACGCCCAAAATCAGCCGGGAATCCAAATTTGGGCAAGCGGAGGCATTGAGCGACGAATACCCCGCCTATTTCGCCAAAATCAAGGAGATCAAGGGGACCAATAAGGTTTTTGTGGCGACACATTCGTGGGCCGGAGTGAATGTACTTGCCTTTTTGGCGCGCCACGAAATGGATTTGGAAGTGCCCGCGGCCGTATTTTTCGGTGCGAAACGGCATATCTCCGTTCGGCCATTTCCACGTTACTGGCTGATGATCAGCTTGGCATGGAATCTTCTGGCAAAACGTTCGATCCGAAAACACGGCTTCCTACACGCGCTGCATTACCGCATGGGCAGTGACAGCATCAGCGCGCGCGACCACGCCGAGACGGATGCGTGGGTGCGTGCAGGGCAGGAATGGAAGCATTGGCATGACGGTTTTGATTACCGGGAGGCCTTTCGCAAAATGAAATTGCCGCCGATTCTCTACCTAGCCGGCAAAAAGGACCATGTTCTGGGGCATCCCAAGGATGTCGCCTTGCTCGCGGAAGAAACCGGCGCGCATCAAAACAAAAAGGTACTGGTACTGAGCAAAGCCAACGGATACCTTCACGATTACGGCCATATCGACATGCTCACCCATCCTGATGCGCCACGCGACCATTTTCCGGCTGTTCTCCAATGGTTCAAACAGCACGGAGCTCTCGAATAATTTCCGCATTTTTGTATGAAGTTAAGGTTAAGGCCAATTCCTCCGCTTTGAAGGAACGAACGGTCTGACCGATGAAAAATGCAGCGGATGGGATATCGACTTTTTTGTTTATTCGGCTTGCTGGCCCTTGGTTGCCTACCGGTGCAGGCGCAACAAATCACGCGCGGCCCCTATCTCCAAAACGCCACTGAAGACGCGATTTCGATACTTTGGCGAACCGATACGCTCTGTACAAGCCGCATTCGGTACGGTGCGAGTCCAGGCAATCTGAACCTAACCATCGTCGATACCACGCGCACCTACAACCATCGTGTGCGGATCACCGGACTCGATCCGTATTCCAGGTATTACTATGCGGCTGGCATCGACACTTTAGATTTGGAAGGCGATGACAGTTCGCACCATTTCCATACCAACCCCGTTCGCGGGACGGCGCAACCGATCAAAATTTGGGCTTTGGGCGACTTTGGCAGGGGAAATGCCCAAGAAAACTGGGTGCGAGATGGCTACGTTCGCCTCGCAAAGGCCGACCGTCCGGCAGACGTTTGGCTTTGGCTGGGTGACAATGCTTATGACACGGGTACCGATTCAGAATACACCCTCAAGGTTTTTGATGTATTCGACAGCCTGTTCGACAGTCAAATATTCTGGCCCACGCCCGGCAATCACGACTATGGTTCGGTGAATCAAAATGGCCTTCCTCCGACCCATACCGGCCCTTATTACAGCATTGTCGAGGTTCCGACCAATGGCGAGGCGGGCGGAATTGCCTCCGGCGGAGAGATGTATTATTCATTTGACTACGGCAACATTCATTTCGTTTCCCTCAACAGCGAATTGGGTCCTTGGATTCAAGGTGTGAATACGCCACTCACGCAATGGCTTGAGGCTGACTTGCAAGCGACAAATCAGCCGTGGAAAATCGTGTATTTCCATCAACCCCCGCATTCGAAAGGTTCACACAACTCCGACAATTTTTGGGAAACCACCATGTTTGGCATGCGCACCAACATCATGCCGATCGTCGAACGCCATGGGGTTGACCTCGTTCTGAGCGGCCATAGCCATGTGTATGAGCGCAGCAAGTTGATGAATGGATTTTACGACTGGTCATTTCTGTATGCGCCGATCTTTGAAGTTGATGGCGGAAGCGGCAACGAGACCTTGGGCGAGGAATACCACAAGGCACTCAGCGGTACAAACGCCAACAAAGGAACGGTCTATGTCGTTGCCGGCAATGGGGCAAGTTCGTATGCCTGGGGAGCTTTGAATCACCCGATGATGGTGGCCGGTTGGGGCTGCGACACCTGCGTCGGTTCGCTGATCATCGACGTCCACAACGATACCCTGCGTGGAAAATTCTACAGTTCGGCCGGAGTGGTCAAAGACCAATTCAGTATTTTCAAGGACTTGACCGTTGGATCCCTGCCTGCCGACGTACCTGAAAACGGACTCAAAATCTGGCCAAATCCATTTTCTGAACGCCTGGAGTTTGAAATTGAAACCAAACGCAGCGCACATCTCAGTGTGATGGTCAGCGATTTGGAGGGACGAGAAGTTTGGACGGACGAATTGGGCAAATTTGCGCCTGGCAGGCATTCCCTTGTATTGGCGAACCTGCCTGCGGACTTGCCATCCGGCAATTACATCCTGCAAATCAGCGACGGAATCGAGACTTGGTCCCATCGAATTGTGAAACAAAGCCATTAAATTCATGCAAAAACTGCGCATCAGCTGGCTATGGACCGCTTTGTTGCCTTTTCTGCTTTCCTGCGGCGGCGAACAGCGCCATGCACAGCAGGAATATGTTGCGGAAATGGCGAAAAGGAAACTCCCCATCCCGGCGGAAACCCTCAATAAGGAGGAAACCCTTCCTCAAAGGCTCATCGCAGCCTATCCTGACCATTTGGATCGCTTCGAAAACAACTTCATCGTTTGGAAAGACGGCACGAAAATGATCTGGGACGACGGAAAAGCAGGCAAGACCTTTCAGGAATTGGAGGAGAATGCAGATTTGGAGGACATGTTTGCCTTCGAATACCCCAAAGGAGCTGCCATTTTCAAGGAAAATTTCGATCCCGGCCGCATCCGAAACGAGGCGTTTTTCAGGAAAATGTATGGCGAGTCAGCCGCGATGGCCGGCAAGCAGCTGATCGGCGTCGATTGGTTTGGCTCGAAGATCAACGTCACGAAGGTCAACGGCGTCGACAAGGCTTTGGGGCGGGTTGCCGAGGAGCTGAAGGCTCTTCCCGACTTGCGGAAATACCTTGAAACGCCGGGTGGCGGGCATTATTGGCGGGTCATCGCGGGTACGACACGCCTGAGTGCGCATAGTTTTGGGATTGCCGTAGACATCAACACCGCCTACACGGACTATTGGCGATGGGGCAGCGAATTCAAAGCCGGCAAACCCTTGGTCTACCGCAACCGCATTCCGTTGCAGATCGTGGAAATTTTTGAAAGGGCGGGATTCATTTGGGGAGGCAAATGGTACCACTACGATACCATGCATTTCGAGTATCGGCCGGAGCTGCTATGACCTTTTTGCACCCGTCAGCAACCAATCTAGATGCCGAATTGCACGGAAACTTGCGTCCCGGCCGTCAAAAAATATCTCCTCTGTATTTCAACCGACGGATCGTCGACATTCCTTTGAGAAAACGTCCAATCTGAATGAAAATCTAGCTTCTTCATCTTACATTTACATTAGATCGCCTTATGGTAACAATTCGTTTACGCAATGAAGAAGATACTTTTTAGTCTGATTTTGCTGGCTTGCCTTGGTACGTTTGATGCCGCATTTGCGCAACAATGGCCGGGGTACATCCTCTACAGTGTGAGCAACAGCAACAGTGCCTATCTCTGCGACACCAACGGTACAACCTACCATACGTGGACCTTCACGAGCGCCGGCACAGGCTACGCGACGTACATGGAGCCCGGCGGCACGATCGTGCGTACGGTGAAAGTCAACAATTCGGCTTACCAAGGAGGTGGACTCACCGGTCGCTGCCAAAAGGTCGATTACAACGGGACGGTTACTTGGGACTGGACGCATTCGGCGAGTACCTACATGCTTCACCATGACCACCATGTGATGCCCAATGGCAATGTTTTGTTCATCGCCTATGAAAACAAAACCCCGCAAGAAGTCAGTGCCGCCGGTTGCAATTCAAGCATCACGGTCCAATCTGAGAAAATCATCGAGGTCCAACCCACCGGTGCCACCACCGGCACAATTGTCTGGGAATGGCATCTTTGGGATCACTTGGTACAAAATGTGGATCCCAACAAAGCCAATTACCAAACCTCGATCTCGGAGCATCCTGAGTTGATGAACATCAATTATAGCATCCAAAAGGACTGGATCCACATGAATGGCCTCGATTACAATGAGGCGACCGATCAGATTGTCTTCAGTTCCCACAACATGAGCGAGATTTACGTGATCGACCATAGCACGACGAGCGCCGAAGCGGCTACGCATGCAGGTGGCAATTCGGGTAAGGGCGGTGACTTCCTGTATCGCTGGGGAAATCCGCAAGTGTATCAAGCCGGCACGGCCAACGACAAAATCCTCAAAGTCTGCCACGACGCCCACTGGATTCCGGCCGGGACACCCAATGCTGGCAACCTCGTGGCATTCAACAACGACGGCATTTCGCAACAACAGAGCTGCATCGATCAAATCACCCCACCTGCCAACGGGTATCTGTTTGACCTCAATCCCGGGCCTGCCTACAGCCCGAGCACCTATACGGCGCGCCAAGCCTGCAATGGTCGCTCGAGCAACATGAGCAACTCCGTGCAATTCCCGAATGGGAACATGCAGATTTGCATGGCGACCTTGGGCACGATTTATGAAGTCAATTCGGCAGGGACGGTCCTTTGGACCAAACAAATCCAAGGCGGATTTGTGCCGCAGGCGCAGCGTTATTCGCTCTGTTACATCAACGGAAATGCCGAACCGACAGCAGTCGTGGCGGCTTCGCAAGACTCGGTTTGCCCCAATACCGCGGTGGATCTGCTCCTCACGCCTGGCGGGGGAAGCAATTATACTTACAACTGGGCGAGCAGTCCTGCAGGATTTAGCTCCACAAGCCAGAATCCGACGGTTACCCCAAGTGCCACGACCACCTATTTCGTAACCGTGACCAGCGGCGGATGTACGACGACGAATTCGATCCAAGTCGTCGTGACCTCGGCACCAACGCCGACCATCACCCAAAATGTCGACACGCTTTGCGCCTCTTCTGCAACTACCTACCAATGGTTTCTGAACGGAAGCCCAATTTCCGGAGCAACCGCACAATGTTATGTCCCCACCCAAAGTGGTGACTACACGGTCCAAACGACCGATGCCATCGGCTGTAGTTCAGCAGTTTCGGCCCTGGTCACCGTGAACCTGGTCGCGGTTTCCAATGCGTTTGCCCAAGGTTGGAGCTTCTACCCCAATCCAAGCAAAGGAACACTTTACATCGTCGCCCCGCAGGGAGCTGAATTTGTCGCCTCCGTGGCCGATGCCTGTGGCAAACGCGTGGCCTTCGCAGTCAATGCGCGGACGCTGGACCTCACGACCTTGAAGTCGGGCTTGTATTTCGTCTCGATTTACCAAGGTGAGCAGCTGCTTGTCACGCAAAAAATTGCATTAACCCATTGATTTTCACAATGTCATTCCCCAAGATGAAGCAACTTTCAAAATATACCGTACTTGTGCTGCTGAGCTTGTTGGTCACCGTGCCATCGATCCTGCAGGCCAAAAAGGTTAAATTCTCTGTGAACATGAAGGGTTGGATCATCAGCCCGATGGGGATGCATATTGTCGGTGATTTTCAGACGCTGGCAGGCTTTCCGGGAGGCGACTGGAATTCGGCGACAACCTCGATGTTTCAGGAACCAAGCGACACCAACATTTACAGCGTGGTCGTGGACATTCCGGCATTTGCCAAGTATGAATTCAAATTTGCCAATGGTGACCAGTTTTATGAGGTCGAATTTGTTCCCGTCGAATCCCGCGTGGGCTACAATTTCAACGACAGCCGTTGGATTTACATTGACTCCTTGGCAGCTGACACCCAGATGGTTGGGCCGATTCGCTTTTCAGGAAACGCGCCGATGGGACAATATTTGATGCGCTTTTTGGTGGATGTGCATGAGGAGCCGGTCGTGTCGCCTTTGGGCGTGCATGTCTCTGGCGACTACAATGCCTGGGGAACCCCACAGCATATGTACAGCTTCATTAGCGGCGTTTGGGAGCATATTGCCTACTTGGATTCCACGGATGGAGATGCTGCTTATATCTATTCCAATGGGAACAGCCTTGGCGACGAGGAATCTGTTCAAGGTTCCTGCACCGCCAATTCGAATCGTTTTTGGTCGTTCCGAAAGACACCGTTTTGCCTGTGGTATGTTTTGGAAGTTGCGCCGCTTGTGTGACCTCCGGCATCGCACAAGTTTGGGAACCTCGTTTGGAAGTTTATCCGAATCCAGCGGTGGAACGTGCTTTGGTACGTTTGGACAACCATTTTGGCGACTGGACCATGTTGGTACATGACAACCAAGGCCGATTGCTGAAGGTCCTCACGGGCAGCGGTGAGCAGGCGGTGGTGCTGGAGCAAGGCGAATGGGGAGCAGGGATGTATTTTGTGACGGTGACAGAGGCTACGGGCCAAAGTGCCACCCAGAAATTGATTTTCAGATGAGAAGACACATATTTTCGGAACGGCCATTGGGTCGGATTTTGGCTTGGGCCCTTTGGATTTTTCCAATGGGCCTTTTTGCCCAAACGACCTTTTACAATACAGGGCAGATCCAAAGGATTGAAATTCAGTTTAGTCAGCCCAATTGGGACTATCGGATGGACACCGCCAAGGCGGGCGCCGAAACCTATCTCATGGCTGACTGGGTCAAAATCAACGGCATCCGCTATGACAGCGCGGGCGTCAAGTACAAGGGCAACAGCTCCTACGACTCGACGCTGATCAAAAATCCGCTGAACATCGGCCTCGACGAATTCAAAAACCAAGCCCACGAGGGCTTTACGACGATCAAGTTGGGAAACTGCTATGCAGACCCCTCGATGATCCGCGAGGTGATGGCCTATGACATCCTCAGCAATTATATGCATGCCCCGCAGGCAAATTTTGCGCAGGTTTATGTCAATGGCAACTATTGGGGACTCTATTCGAATGCAGAAAACATCAACAAAGAGTTTTGCAGCACGCATTTCTATTCCTCATCGGGCACTTTTTTCAAATGCAATCCGATCGGGATTCCCGGTCCAACGACGAAAAGCAATTTGAAAACCATCGTCGGGGTCGACAGCACTGGCTATTTTCCCCGCTATGAACTCAAATCGACCACGGGCTGGAATGAACTCGTGGATTTGTGCAATGTCGTGACGAATACGCCCGCGGCATTGCCCGCCTCGATGGACATGGATCGCGTCATTTGGATGCTGGCATTCAACAACTTGCTCGTGAATCTGGACAGTTATTCAGGAGTATTTGCACAGAATTATTATCTCTACAAAGATCAGAATGACCGCTTTAATCCGATTGTCTGGGATTTGAACATGTCGTTTGGCGGATTCCCCTTTTTGGGTGGCGGCGCGACGGGAATGGGCAGCTTGACGGTTTCGGATATGGAGCAATTGGCGTTGGATGCCCATTCGACGGATCCGTATTGGCCGCTGATCAATGCTGTGATGAGCAATGCGCGTTCCAAAAGAAAGTACGTCGCGCACCTGCGCACCATCGCCGACGAAATGTTTACGAGCGGGCAATTCGCCGTGAATGCATCGAATTTTCAAACGCTGATCGACACGGCCGTTTCCAGCGATGCCAACAAGTTCTATTCCTACACCCAATTTCAGAATGGCCTGACAGCAAGCGCCCCCAACGGCGCCTACACCATCCCGGGAATCGGCAGCTTGATGACCGCGCGCCTGAGCTATTTGCAAGGCACACCCGAATTTGGCTATGTTCCGCCGGTAATCACTTCGCCCCTTGCGACGCCCGCATTTCCAGCATTCAATGACACGGTCATCATCACCGCCCAAGTCAGCGGCGCGGATTCCGTCTTTTTGGGCTACCGCAACGATCAAGCGTTGAAATTTGCGTCGATCACGATGCTGGACGACGGCCTTCATGGCGATGGCGCCGCCAACGACGGGGTCTTTGCAGCCGAAATCCTTCAAAACAGCGGCGTGACGCAATACTATATCTATGCTGAAAATGCCACTGCAGGCGCGTTTTCTCCGGCACGTGCCGAGCATGAATTCCATTCGGTACAGACGGCTTTGAACTTCCCCTCTCCCGGCGACTTGGTCATCAACGAATTTCTGGCTGTGAACCAAACCGGCCAAATGGATGAAACGGGGCAATTTGAGGACTGGATCGAGCTTTTCAACAATACACAAAGTGCTCTGTCCTTGACCGGCCTTTACCTGACCGACGATGTCCTGAATCCTACCAAATGCGCGCTTCCTTCGGGGACAACCATTGCACCGCAGGGCCTTTTGGTCATCTGGGCAGATCAGGACGCTTCATCACTTGGCGTCATCCACTGCAATTTCAAGTTGTCCAGTTTGGGCGAATCCATCAAACTCAGCAATGGCAGCAACATCACGTTTGACAGCCTGACTTTCGGCCCTCAAACCGCGGATGTCTCCCTAGGACGTTGTCCTGACGGGACCGGTGCATTTTCCGCACAACCTGCGCCGAGTTTCAACGCGTTGAATTGCGGCGTGCAAACCCAGGAATTTCAATACCTCAACCCCTATTTCGTCCTTTCTCCGAATCCAAGTAGCGAGCGGGTGCAAATCCTTTGTGAACAACGATTTGTAGGAAATCTCGAGGTCTTTGATCACCTGGGAAGGCCGATATTGACCTCAAAATGGACAGGAAACACTGAATTGAACATAAATTCATGGTCCACTGGAATATATTTTATTAGATTGGGCTTGAGTACGAAAAAGTTGGTCGTCGCTCACTAGATGCAAAAGCATGAGAAATAAAGATACCGATACTGGGAAGACGAGCTTCCGTAAACTTTTGCTGTTTGTTCCGCTTGTTTTCGCCTTGGTTTTTGTGGCCTGCGAAAAGGAGCCGGGCAAAGGCGGCCTCGCCACGATTCAGGGCAAGGTTTGGGGGCGTGACATCAATGCCTTGGGCGTGGTGCACGACAGCGGCTATGCCGGCGGATACAAGGTTTACCTCTCGTTTGGCGACAATACCTGGGTTGATGAAAGCGAAACCACCTCGCCCACAGGGGACTACGCTTTCCGAGGCCTCCAAAAGGGAACCTATCGCCTGTTTGTTTACTCCGAATGCGATTCCTGCTTGTTCAATGAAGAATATTCCGAGCAGGCCGTCGAAATCACGGAAACCAAACAAGTCGCCGTATTGCCGGACTTTGTGATCTACAAATAGAAATGCCCACAAGCCTTCATCAGCGTCCCAAATTTTTGCATGAACCTGCAAGTGTGGCGGCATTTGAGCCGGTGTCCCTTGCCGGGCTCGACAAGGTCAAGCTGATGAACCGCGTTGATTCCAAGTATGTATTTCACCGGAAACACCTCGACGAAATTCTGACCGAGGTCGCCCCGCATTATGCCGTTTTGGAAATTGCTGAAAAGCGGCTTTTTGACTACGCTTCGCTCTATTTTGATACGCCGGATTACGAACTCTACCGGCATCACCATATGGGCAAGCCCAATCGCGTGAAGTTGCGCTACCGGGAATACATCGACACCGGGGATGTCTTTTTTGAGGTCAAAAAGAAGATCAAAGGCATGCGCACCGACAAGTACCGCGTGCGCGAAGAGGCAATTATCAACGGCTTTACAGCGAAGGGCGAGGGTTTGATGGAACGCCTGAAGGTGAATGCGCTGGGGATGGAGGGCAAAGTTTGGATCTATTACCAACGCATTACATTGGCAGCGCACGCCTCCGAGGAGCGCGTGACGATCGACCTCAACATGCGTTTCAAAGATCAGAATGGCGAAATCGGGTTTGAGGATTTGGTCATTGCAGAGGTAAAACAAGCGCGGCTTTCCCGGCATAGCCCGATCGTCGTGGCGCTGCATGGGCGACGCATTCAGGACTTTAGGGTCAGCAAATACTCCTTGGCAGTAGCGATGCTCGTGCCCGGGATCAAAACACATGCTTTTAAAAGCAAGATTATTCGTCTGAACAAAATATTGAAATCGTAGATGGACATTGGAGAATTGACGGAACAGGCGGTGAATCCGCTGGCGAGCGTCGGCGGGTTATGGGAATTTCTGATCAGGTTTGGATTCAACTTGATCATGATCTTCGTGATTGTGATTTTCGTGTATTACCGGAATCACAAGAACAAGGACTTTGTCTTCACTTACTTTTTGTTCAACATCATCAACTTCCTGATTTGCTTTCTGTTAAGCACGGCGAAGTTGAAAATGGGCTTTGCCTTTGGCTTGTTTGCGATCTACTCGATTCTGAGGTACCGCACGGTCACGATCCCTGTGCGGGAAATGGGCTTTTTCTTTGTCGCGGTCACCTTGGGCATCATCAATGCCTTGGCTTCCCTCGACAATTTCTATGTGGAGCTCATTTCTGCGAACCTTGTGTTGGTCGCGTTGACCTTCATTTTGGATGGCCGATTCCTCCCACTCAAGCATGAAAATCACAAGGACATCATCTATGACCGTATCGACCTGATCCACCCGGACCGGCGACCGGAAATGATGAATGACCTCAAAGCAAGAACAGGTTTGAACATCCACCGCGTCGAATTCATCAAAATCGACTTCATGCGCGATGTGGCTCGGATTCACGCATTCTATTTTTCGGATAGGAACGAATCCCCCAACATGGAAATCAGCAGCGGCGACAGCGATGATTGAGCTTGACAAAATGGGAGCGAAAGGTAAAATGCCCGCAGGGAACAACACCCCTGCGGATCGATTTGCGATGATGCAACGAGCCTCAGCTAGCTTCAGTAGCTCCTTTTGCATCCTGATTTTGTTAATCTTTTTGCTGCCTTTTGCTTCGAATGCACAAACGAGCGACCTGCAAGGGCGTGCGGGCGTGCAAGTCAAACAGGATTTTCGGAAAGGTTTTGACCTGTCTTTGGGCTACCAAGCGCGGTTGGATCATGGATTGCAGTCCTTCCGTGGGAGCTATTTCACCGCCGACCTCGGCTACAAACTCAGCAAGCATCTTGGCGCCACCTTCGAATTTCGCTACGCGACCTCGCCCGACTGGGACAAATTCAGGTTTGGGCTTGCCTTGACGGGTAAAACCAAGGTCAAAAAAATCGACCTCAGTGCCAAGATTCGGTACCAATACGAGCATTTTCTACAAAATTGGCCCGAAATCGGACAGTTTCCCGACCGACAAAACATCCGGCTCAAATTGGAAGCCGAGCGCAAGGTGATCAAGCATGTGCGCGGACACATCAGCATCGAACCGCAAATTCGAATCGAAGCCCGGAATACCCGTTTTCAACGTGTGCGCAACATCGTGGGATTCGATTGGGAGATCGTCAAAAACCATCATTTAGACGTCTCCTACTACTTTCAGCCGCAGTTCAAATCGGCTGAGGTCAAATATGTGAACATCCTTGCTGCCACTTTCTCGCTCGACTTGGAAAAGTGGAAAAAGAAGAATAAGGATTCGGAGAAAAAAGCTGCGGATTGATCTATCTGATCCACCTCTGCTTTACCTTCACCAAGGATGCCGGTCGGTAAATTCGGAGCCGTCAATTTTTGTTTCGCCCAATCGGAAACCCTTGTCATACAGCAGCAAGAGCACTTCTTGCTTGCGATCCGGAACAAGTTTTTGCAACACAATTGAAAACTGCGTGCGGATTTCCTGCCGTGGCATCCAGCCATATTGACCACCACGGTTATAGGCTTCTATCAGGCAAGTCACAGCTTCCTCGTAACGCTCCAATGTGATCAGGAGCTTTGCGAGAATGGCGATCGCCTCGTCGGCATCCTCACCTTCATAATCGAGAATATGCGTCATGATCCCTTCAGAAAGCCATTCGATGGCCGAATCGTAATCGCCGTCCAACATATAACCCTTGCCCAGCGCTACTTGGCAGCGGGCTTTCGTTACGAGATCATCCGCTTCCAAGGCAATTTGAAAAACCTCTGAAATCCGCCTTCTTGCTTGCAATTCCTTCCCCGCCAACGCCAACTGATAGGCCTCCCAAAGCTTGGCATAGGTCAAATCCAGATTCGAAAAGGAGCCGAGGTTTCCCCAAGTAAAATGACAGATCCACACATCGATCTGCTTGGGAACAAAGGGATTGGTTTCAAAAAGATAACAGCCGACAAGTCCCTTGTAGAAGGTTGGCATCCTTTCGTGCATGTGCGCCAGACAATCCGGGCCACTCCAGAAAACCAATGAAAACGGGAGATTTGCCGCAATTGCCGCCCATTCTACCTCAAGCGTGCGCCGAAACTGACCAGTAGGAAATTCGCCGAATCGATTCCGTGCCAAGTAGCTTTCGATGGCAGTCAAATGCAAAATGGCAGGTTTTCCGTTGAATTCACCGCCGTTCAATTCGAAATGCAACCTCAAAAAGGCCTCCAAAGTCAATTTCTGACTCGTCCATTCTGAGGGTTCAAAGTGATTTTCTTCGAATCCCCAGGCCGTCGTACAGATGTGCTGGCAATTCGGAAACCGTTCGGCAAACTCCCTTATGAGGCTTTGCCGCTTCTCATAGCGGTCACAGACAATCCAATGCATTCCGGAAAGCGGCATCGCCAAGGCGATTCGCTCCCATTCCGCTTGGTTTTGCTGTTGGAATTTGTTCATTGCGATCGTTCATCTTGATCGATCTAGAATCCTCCTCTGGTCATCGAATAACCAACCCAAAAGCTGGAAACCCAACAGGACTTTTCACTTTTATCTTATCACTTTTCACTTTTCACTCTCTCCGGTTCGTAATTCAGATTCGGTCCCAACCACCTTTCGGCATCGGCCTTGGTGAGGCCTTTGCGTTGGGCGTAATTGGCGACCTGGTCCTCCCCGATTTTGCCCAGTCCGAAGTAACGCGACTGCGGATGCGCAAAATAAAATCCTGATACAGAAGAGGCAGGCCACATGGCCATGCTTTCAGTGAGAGTGATGCCGGTGTTTTCTTCGACATTCAGCAAGTCAAACAGCAGGCGCTTTTCCGTATGGTCGGGGCAGGCTGGATAACCTGGCGCCGGACGGATGCCACGGTAGCTTTCGCGGATCAGATCCTCGTTGCCGAGCGTCTCGTCCGCGGCGTAGCCCCAAATCTCCTTGCGCACTTTTTGGTGGAGACATTCTGCGAATGCCTCGGCCAAACGGTCAGCCAAGGCCTTGGCCATGATGCTGTTGTAGTCGTCCAAGTCCGCATCAAACTGCGCGACCAATTGATCCAATCCGATGCCTGCGGTCACGGCAAAGCCGCCGATATAGTCCATTTTTCCGTTCTCCTCGGGCGCGATGTAATCGGCCAAGGACAAGTTGTAGGTGCCGGCAGCTTTTTCATTCTGCTGACGGAGGAAATGGAATTGGGTCAGCAATTCGTCGGATCCGGGCGCGTAAACATTGACGTCGTCGCTGCCGACGCGCTGTGCGGGAAAGATGCCGACAACAGCGTTGGCTTTCAACGTATTGTCTTTGACCATGTCGATCAACAAAGCCACCGCGTCGTTGTAGAGCTTGTTGGCCTCGGAGCCGACCACCGGATCGGTCAGGATGGCGGGGAACTTGCCATGCAATTCCCAAGTCTGGAAAAACGGCGTCCAATCGATATAATCGACCAAAGTCGCCATCGGGAAGTCCTTGATCACGGTCACGCCCGGCTGATTCGGAGCCGGAATTTCGTACTGCGCCCAGTCGATCGCTTCACCGTTGATCGCTGCGAGATCGTAGGGAAGGTAGCGCTTGTCGTTGCGGCGTTTGGCGTGTTCTTCGCGCAAAAATTCGTACTCCTGCGCAAATTGCGCCAATGCATTCGGCCTATTTTCGTCGGAAACGAGGTTTTGCACCACTGGAACCGCCCTTGAGGCATCCAATACGTGGATCACACCACCCGAATATTGTGGGGCAATCCGCACCGCAGTATGGATGCGGCTTGTCGTGGCACCGCCAATCAACAATGGCTGCTTCATTCCCCGACGCTCCATTTCGCTTGCCACAAAAACCATTTCGTCCAAACTTGGCGTGATCAATCCACTCAGACCAATCACATCCGCGCCGATTTCAATGGCCTTGTCCAGAATCAAATTGCAGGGCACCATCACGCCCATGTCAATGACTTCGAAGTTGTTACAGCCCAACACGACGCCCACAATGTTCTTGCCGATGTCGTGCACGTCGCCCTTGACCGTGGCCATCAAAACCCGACCCTTCGGACCTTGATTTCCTGAACGCAGTTTCTCCGCCTCGATATACGGGATCAAGTGTGCGACGGCCTTTTTCATCACCCGCGCACTTTTGACCACTTGCGGCAGGAACATCTTGCCGGCGCCAAACAGGTCACCGACCACGTTCATGCCATCCATCAGCGGCCCTTCGATGACCTCCAAAGGAACTCGAATTTCTGCCTTGCCTCTTCCGTATCGTCGACGACAAATTCCACGATGCCTTTCACGAGCGCATGGCGCAGCCTTTCCTCGACCGATCCTTTGCGCCATTCCTGCTCTTCTTCGGGCTTTTTCACACCGCCCTTTACGGCATCAGCATACTGAATCAAACGTTCCGTGGAATCTTCACGGCGGTTGAAGATCAGGTCCTCCACCAATTCCAGCAGGGTTTTGTCGATTTCTGCATAAACCTCGATCATGCCCGCGTTCACGATGCCCATGTCCATGCCTTTGGCGATGGCGTGGAACAAAAACGCGGAATGGATCGCCTCACGGACGTGATCATTGCCCCGGAAAGAGAACGACAAGTTGCTCACGCCGCCGCTGACTTTGGCATAAGGCAGATTTGCCTTGATCCATTCGGTGGCTTTCATGAAATCGATGGCATAATTGTTATGCTCTTCGATGCCCGTGCCAATGGTCAGAATATTCGGGTCAAAAATGATGTCTTGCGGGGCGAATCCGACCTTGTCCACCAAAATACGGTAGGCACGCTCACAAATCGCAATGCGGCGCTCGTAGGAATCGGCTTGGCCAGTTTCGTCGAATGCCATCACGATCACAGCCGCACCGTAACGCAAGACTTCCTTCGCCTGCCGGATGAAGCTCTCCTCCCCTTCTTTCAAGCTGATCGAATTCACAACTCCCTTACCCTGAAGGCATTTCAGGCCCTGCTCGATGACCGACCATTTGGACGAGTCGATCATGAAAGGCAGTTTGGCGATGTCGGGTTCGGCAGAGATCAGGTTCACGAATTTCTTCATGGACGCCTCCGAATCGAGCATGCCTTCGTCGAAGTTGATGTCAATGATCTGTGCGCCACCTTCGACTTGATCAGCGGCAATGCTGACAGCCTCTTCGTAGTTTTCCTCCTTGATGAGCTTGGCAAACTTCCGCGAACCGGTCACGTTGGTACGTTCACCGACGTTGAGGAAATTGGTATCCGGCCTGACAATCAAGGGTTCCAAACCGCTCAGGCGCATAAAAGGCTCTTGCGTTGGAATTTCTCTTGGCTTGAAATTGGCGGCGACTTTGGCGATCTCACGGATGTGGTCGGGCGTCGTGCCGCAGCAGCCGCCGACGATGTTGAGGAAGCCGCTTCGAAGGAAATCCCAGATGATTTTGCCCATGGTTTCGGGCGACTCGTCATATTCGCCGAAGGCATTGGGCAAGCCTGCGTTGGGGTGCGCACTTACAGGTACGTTGGCGATACGGGCCATTTCCTGGATAAATGGGCGCATTTGCGAAGCACCCAAGGCACAATTCAAGCCGATGCTCAGGATGTTCTTGCAGTGTGCAACGGAAATCCAAAAGGCTTCGGTCGTCTGACCGCTGAGCGTACGTCCGCTTTGGTCGGTGATCGTGCCGGAAATCATGACCGGCATGGCCAAACCCTTCTCTTCCATGTACTTGTCGATCGCGTAGATCGCAGCTTTGGCATTGAGGGTGTCAAAAATGGTCTCGACCAGCAAGAGATCGCAGCCGCCGACAACGAGGCCGTCAATTTGCTCCAAATAGGCTTCGACAAGTTCGTCAAAGCTCACCGCACGGAATCCGGGGTCGTTGACGTCAGGCGAAAGAGAGGCTGTGCGGTTGGTGGGGCCGATCGAACCTGCGACAAAACGGGGTTTGGACGGATCCTTGGCGGTATATTCGTCCGCAGCTTGCTTGGCGAGGCGGGCTGCAGCGACGTTCATCTCGTGCACCAAATGTTCCATCTTGTAATCGGCCTGCGCGATGGAGGTGCTGGTGAAGGTATTGGTTTCCAGGATATCCGCGCCAGCCTCGAGGTAAAGCCGGTGAATATCGAGGATGATTTGAGGCTGCGTGAGTGCGAGCAAATCACTGTTGCCTTGCACAAAATGCGGAAAATCCTTGAAGCGGTCGCCGCGGTAGGCGACTTCATCCAATTTATGACGCTGAATCATCGTACCCATGGCGCCATCAAGGACCAAAATACGTTCATTCAACAGCGATTTCAGGGTGTCTAGCATCATTTGCTTCGCTGAACTGATAATTCTCAACTACTTTGAAAAAGAGGGACAAAGGTAGGTAAAACAATGCAAAATGGAGAATGGAAAATGACAGGGGTTTTGCATAGAAAAGTGGACATATTTGGCACTTCATCGGGAATGCAGGAGAAGCAGGGCTCATCTGATGCGAATACAGAAGAATCATTGGCAATAAGCCCGCATGACACCGATAATTATTTCAAAATTTTCTCATAATCCTTCCCATGACAAAATAATCTATGGATTGGCATACAACTCCCATCTCCACAAATCGCCAAATAACTTGGGAATTTGCCTGCTTGCCGGATTGATTCAGTTGAAAGGCTTCAAACAAACAGCAAGTCCCAATCGAAAAATCGCCATATGCCCATTTAACTGTTCGTACGAGTTGTTCATTTCCATAACATTTCGCAATTTCACGCTAGTCTAAAGCCAGAAGTTTGTCATGAAAGAGCCCATTCAAAAGTCGCAGCAACCCGCGCAGGAGTCCCAGCAGGAAAAAGGCGGTCTATCGATGTCTCCGCCGGAGTTTTCCCTAAGCGCAGGCCCTGTCCAAGCGAAGATGTCGGGCAATCAGCCTGTGCAAATGAAAAATGACCGCACGCCTGAACAGGAAAAGTTGCGGCAGGATTTTGAGGCCTACCGAGACCTCAAAGGGGCTCAAATCACGGATATGGGAGTAAAATCCACCTTCGTGGCCAAGGCCAATTCCTTTATCGAATGGGCTGACAAACGCTCAGGTTGGTTCAATGGCGACCAACGATGGGGTAACGACGATTACAAAAAGAAGCTCAAGAGTGACTTCACCGACTATGTGTCGGTCTTGCAGGGGAAAATCGCCGAACTCAAGGGCGTTGCGCTTGCGGATGCAGAAGCCGCCCTATTGACTGCCAAGGGTTCGCTGGCTGCCGCCCAAATCGCTGTGGAACAAGCATCTACCAACACTGCTGCAGCAGAAAAGGCCGCTGCGGAAGCTGAGTCCGAGGCAATCAAAGCGGAAACTGCGGCCACCAATGCAGAGGCCAATGCCAAGCTCCCCGATGCCGGCGAGCCGGAAAAAGCTGCCGCTGTGAAGGCACGCGAAGCTGCCACTGCAGCCCGTGCTGCTGCGGATGCCGCAAAAAAAGCTGTTGAGGCCGCCAAAGCTTCACAAGAGTTGGCCTCGGAGCAGAAATCGTTTGCTGCTGCCCAAATCTCACAAGCAGAGGCCGTGATTAGCAGCACAAAAGGCATCACTGACCTCCAATCGGCCTACCGTCAGCAAAAAGGCAACGCTAGCCTCAAAAAAGGAACAGAAACGGCTGCGGCTGGGATCAAAAGCAATTCAGAGGCAAGTTTGGCTGCCAAAAACAATGCCGAAGGCAGCGCATCAACCGCCAAAACGGAGGCTACGAAAGCCAAGACCGAGGAAATGAATTCGAAGCCGATACCCGGATTGACCGACAAAATCAAGGAATTGGATGGGTTGACCGATAAAAAAGCGCGCAAGGCTAAAGCAAAGGAACTGATCACGCTTGCAAGGGCGGAAATTGCCAAGTATCCACCCAAAATCGCCACCTACAAAGACCAACCCACTCCGGATTCGTCAGAAAAAGTGCGCGTCATCGGCCAATTGGCGGCAACAGCTGCGCGTGTCGAATGGCTCATTGGCAGTATCTACCTCGAAGGAAGCGGCGACAAGAATAAATGGAAGGGCAATGGCCTCACCAAGGACGAGGAAAAGTTGCTCGGAAACTATTACGAGTCAAGCGTCGGGGCAGAATCGAGCGGTGTATGGTGTACAGCTTTCTTGGGAACGGTATACAAAACCGTCGCGGGCCTCAAAAACAACAAAGGAAAGGATCCAAATGGCGAGCTTTGGTCAGGCTACAAGGTTGGGAGGCATGGAAAAGAGGCATCCTTTGACTACAGTGCTGACCAAGGAGGGCAACATGTGGGTCGCTCCGAAGGCAAGAAAGACGAGTCATTTGTAACCTTGCATAAGGAAATCGTCAAGAACAAGGACGACAAAGCAAAACGCGAGGAACTCGTGGACCAGTTTTTTACGGATCACTTCAAGCCGCAAGCTGGCGATGTCATGATCGTGAAACGTTCCACCAACAAGACTGCCAACAGCTTCACAGACAAGGGTTACAGCCACACGACTATGGTTGAGCGGCTAGATGGCCACAAGATTTATACGATCGAAGGCAATGCAGGCAACCGCGTTCAAGGCCGTGTGTATGACTTAACGGATCCAGATGACTCTGGCAAAATTGTCTACATCTCTCGCCTCTCACTCAATAATTTCGGTGAAAAGCCCGATCCCAAGAAACCTGCACTGCCGTTTGCTGGACCTGAGGTCAGCGAGGCTGAGCTCCTAGGCCCAATTAACAAATTGGCAACGGCATTGACTGCGTTTGCGCAAACGAAGGGGTATATCAACTCGCTCGCGGAAGGTCAGCTGGATGTCGTCAACAATCTTAAGCAAGGAGGCGGTGCCACTGGACCGGGTGAATAGATTGAAATCGCGCGCTTTACCTTTGGTATTCGGTGCATGGCTGATTGCGCTGGGTGGCCTGTTTGGCTGTTCGCGGCCAATTGATTCAGTCCAGATGGTCCAATGCCGTCGATTCAACTGCGAATTCAAAGCAACGCCTGCCAATCCCAATTTGAGGGACACCTGGGAAATGCTTCCATTCCTCGCTGAAAAGTTCCCCAAACTGCCCAAATCGAAGGAAAGATCACAGATGGTGCAAAATGGGATGATCGGAATGGGGAAAATTGGCTCGTGATTTCGGAAAAACAACATGGCATGGTCGCTGACAAGGACTTCACTGTCAACATTTATGCTCGAAGTTTTCAGGTGCGGCATGACAGTATCTTTCCCAACTGGGAAATCAAGGAATTCAACAAGGATGTCTTCAGCGGGCCAGAATATGTACCAGGCTCCTTGGAAATCACTGATCTCGATAGGGACGGACTTGCAGAAAGCTCCTTTATTTACGTCATCGAAACCGACGGAGCAGGACCTGCAGGGGTTAAACTCCTCATGCATGTTCACGGAAAAAAATACGCTATCCGAGGACAATTGGCCGGCATGGACTATGACCGCGGCAAGGTGGAAGAACAACATATTGATCCAGCCTTCAAAGAAATCGCGCCCTTGTTTCGAAATTTTGCCATCCAAAAATGGGATGCCTTCGTGGCTAAATACTACGAAGGTTGGCCAACAGTCGAAGAATAACACTGATTGTGGCCTTCTACACTCCCTTGTTGAATGGAATTTTAGCGAAGGTTCTGCATCGTTTTTGAAGAAAAGCCAACATCGCCCTTAACCAAGTAGAACGAAAAAACGGAATCGGGTCACCCTGCCGCTTCTTCCCATTCCTCTCCTATCTTTGTGCCATGAAATTTGAAGATGCCAAGCTCGCGGAACAAATCAAGGCCAACCTGATCGAGGCCGGCTTCAAGCGCCCGACCGATATCCAATACAAGGCGATTCCGCCGATCATGAAGGGGGAAGACGTGCTTGCTATTGCGCAGACAGGCACGGGCAAAACGGCAGCATTCGTGATTCCAGTGCTTGACCTGCTATTCCGGAAGGTGCCACGCAACCGCCGCGAAGGCAGCACGCGTTGCCTCGTGATGTGCCCAACCCACGAATTGGCCATCCAAATCCGGCAGGTCTTTGACCAAATAGGGAAAGGAATGGGCCTTCGTTCGCTGGCGATTTTTGGCGGCACCGAACAGGAAATGCAGATTGGAACGCTCAAACGTGGTGTGGATGTGCTCGTAGCCACGCCCGGAAGGCTCTTTGACTTGCGCCACCAAGGTGCGCTCTACCTTGGCGACGTCGAAATCCTCGTCCTCGACGAAGCCGACCACATGCTCGACTTGGGGTTCATCGACGACATCCGCGACCTCATTCGCTACATCCCAAGAACGCGGCAAACGCTGTTTTTCTCCGCAACGATCAGCGAGGAAATCAAGAAATTGGCCTATTCCTTGGTGCATAGCACCGCCATTCGTATTCAGATTTCCCCGAAGGATCCCGTTTCGAAGAACGTCAGCCATGCCGTCGCCTTCGTGGAAATGGACGACAAGCGCTTTTTCCTCGAACGCATGGTCCGCGACCATCCCGAGAGTAAAATTCTCGTGTTTGTGCGCACCAAGGTGCGTTCGGAGCGGGTTGTCGCAGCATTGAAGCGCGTCGAAATCGACAGTGAGGCCATTCACAGCGGCAAGGATCAGAAAACGCGCTCGGAAATTCTCGACGCATTCCGCAAAGGAACCAACAAAATCCTCGTTGCGACCGACGTCAGCGCACGTGGCATCGACATTCCCAACGTGGATTACGTCATCAACTACGACCTCCCGGAAGTTGCGGAAAACTATGTGCACCGCGTAGGCCGAACAGGTCGTGGCGTCGCAAAAGGAATCGCCATTTCGTTTTGCAGCTCCGATGAAAAAGCAGTCCTGAAGGAAATCGAAGCCTATCTGGACAAGCCTGTCGAGGTATTGGACCTTGACCGCGAGACCTACGAAGACACGATCGCCGAAAGCAAGGAAAATCCCCATGATTGGCGGGCTTTGATGACGGAAATCGAGGCCGTAGAGGCCAAAAAGAAGGAGAAAAAGCGGAAGAAATAGTCGTTTCAGTGCAAAGGAATGAGACGGCTTGGCAGCTTCAATAAAATTTCGGTTTGGTAGAAAAGGAACCAATCATTTCACCGTTTTTTGCATTCAAAATTCGCAATGACCTCACTTCCAGAAAATAGCAGGGGCGGCCAAAAAGCCTCCAAACACCGTCCGCAGACGGCGCAAGAAGAGCTGTTGAACAGCATTTCTCACGGATTTGGGCTACTCTTGAGCCTGATTGGCTTGGTGAATCTTGTTTTGATCGCCTATTTGAAAGGTTCCGCCATCCACCTGGTGGTCGTCAATGTTTTTTGTGGCAGCACGATCGTACTCTATTCATCCTCGACGGTCTACCATGCCGTGGTCGAGCCCAAACTCAAGCATATTTGCAGAATTTTGGACCATGCATCCATTTATATTCTGATTGCAGGGACCTATACGCCCGTATCCTTGCTGATGCTTCCGCCCGTTTGGGGCTGGACTTTGTTTGGCGTGATTTGGGGCTTGGCCTTGTTTGGCGTGACGTTCAAACTGTTTTTTACCGGCAAATTTGACAAGGTTTCCACGATCGTCTACCTGCTGATGGGCTGGATGGCGATTGTGGCGATCAAACCGCTGCTCGACCATATGCCCATCGGGGGATTGCTGCTGATGTTGGCCGGCGGAGCCTCTTACAGCATCGGGGTGATCTTCTACCGGATGGAAAAAATGCTCTACGCCCATGCGATTTGGCACCTGTTTGTGTTGGGTGGCACGATCTTTCATTACCTGATGATCGCCCTGTATTGCATGCCCATCTGATCGGGGTTTTTCGTCCGAATCACCATTCGAAGGAAGAAGATCAAAGGGCGACACCCTGGTTTTTAGCCTTTTCTCGCCAGATTTGGGCATTTTCGGGTTGGTTGGACTCCGTGTACCGTTGGATGATTTTCCGGTACAACAAGGGAGATTGGAGCGAGGAAATTCCTGATTTCAGCACTTCGAATCCAGACTCAACTTCTCCACTTCCGAAGTAAAAATCACTCAAAGCATCGCGGAATTGATCATTCTGGGGAAATTTCGAAATCGAATTCAAGGCCGATCCAATGGCTTCCTGTTGTTTTCCTTCGAAGTAAAGTGCCCAAGCCAGAAAATAGGGAGCATCCTGCCGAAGGGGGGCCATTTCGACGGATTTCTGAAGATTTTTGGCTGCCTCGGCATATTTTCCGCTGAAATATTGACCGTAACCCAAGAAATAGTAGGCCCTTGGCGCTTCGGGAAACTGTTGCAAACAGGCCTTCATCACTTCGACGCCATCGGCGTAACGCTTCTGATTGTAAAGGAATTGCGCCAATTCGATGCGGCCATTGTAAACCTTTGGGGTGATCGCGATGGCTTTCCGGTAATGCGCCTCGATCTTGGGTGAATTGGCTACTTTTCCCTTTTCGAATTCCTGCAGGAGCGCGCCCGCATAATACACATGACAGCGTGCGCAACGCTCCAAATTGGGCATATCTGCCTCAAAAAGGGACAAGTTGTCGCGCCAAACCGGAATGCGGTCCCAACTGCGCCAGGCGAAAACCAGGACGAACAAGGAAATGGTCAGAAAAAACCCCTTTCCATTGATCCACACCGACTTTGCCAGCGACTTCAGCGTACTTTCCTTGGCATCAACGGCATCAAAACGGGTTAATTTGGCAATCAACCAACCCAGCATCAAGCAAAGGCCGAGGGAAGGCGCAAGCATAAAACGATCCGCCATCAAATCTGAAAGGACGCGAATAAAATGTCCGTAGATCGCCATGTAAGCAACAAAAGCCACCAAGGCGAAGGCAGGCACCTTGTCCGCTTCCAAAATCCAATCGCCACTCCAAGCCAGAGACCAAAAACGGCCAATGACCCCAAAACCCAAGGGCTCGTCCAGCCCACCAGAGGAATTTGGTCGTAACCCGAATAATAAACCAGGGGCCAAGGAAAAATAAATTGCTTCACATACCTGAGCATCAATGCAATGCCAGTCGGAATAAACTGCGTGGTGTTTGCAGCGGCAAACATCGCATTGCCCAGACTTTTGTCTTCGGCAAAAATGCCGGTCGATGGATCAACGGTCACATTCGGTCGCCCACCGACGACCCAACTGATGATCCAATAAGCCGCGATCAGCAGGACGGGCAATGGCAAAACGGCGACAAGTTTCCTGCGCATCGTCCCTTGCTGCATCAGAATCGCCATTCCCATCACCGCCAAAAATGCCAATGCACTTTCCTTGGATAGGAAGGCCAATGCAAATGCCAGCACCGAACCCAGCATAGCGAGTGGCTTTCGAAAGTCGTAAAACCGCAGCAGCAACAGCAGACTCAACAGCGAGAATCCCATGGAAAAGATCTCATCACGGCTTTTGATATTGGCCACGGCCTCGACATGCAGGGGATGCATGGCAAACAGCAACGCGACCAAGCAATGGAATCCAGATCCTTTTCCGGGGAACAAACGCGCCAGAACCAGGAATACCAACGCGCACAGCAGCCCGTAAAAACAGGCATTCAGCAAATGGGAAATCCCGGGATTGGCGCCAAAAAGGGCAAATTCGACAGCAAACGACGTCATGACCACCGGTCGGTACCCATTTTGATCCGCCAGAATTCCCGAATTGTGCAATTCCCAGTGGCTTCCAAGATTGGAAAAACCTTGCTGCACGCGTGGATTTTCCGTGATCACGATTGCATCGTCCCAAGCATAGCCGAAACTGCCGGTTTTGGCATACAGCAAAAAGGCCAATGCAAAAACGATCAGCCCCAATTGGAATGACAAACGGCGGAAAATCGGAACCGGCCTTGCAGTGTCGATCAAATATTGCATTTGACTGGCAAGGTAGCGAAAAACAGAACTTGTTGCCTTGAAATGGCCCCTCAGATGACCCCGAATTTCTTCTTGAAATAGCGACCGCTGACAATTAGCAGGGCCGTTCCAAGCACCGTTGGCAAGATCCAATTCGCCAATCCCCAAGGGAAGACCTCTTGGATAACCGTAAACGCAGTCATGGCAGCAATATAAGAAATGTACATCCGGCCGTAATGCAGAAAAATCCAGTGAAGCTTATGACCAGCCATCTTTCCTCCGCCTTTGCCAAGGAAAAAAAGCCGGATATCCTGAAAAGTTGCGAGACTGAAGATCAGGCCAAAAAAGCAGCCGACAATTCCGAAATTCACCTTATTCGCCAACAGGAATACCCCCCAAGCCAAAGTTGCCAATCCGCAGAGGAAACCCGCAACAACCACCACCTTGTCAAAAATTGCAAGCGTTGCTTGACGTCGAACACCAATTCGGTAGCCGGTAAAAGCCATGTAGAGCCCGAGCGCTCCAAACAAGGTGATCAGGAAACTCCCTAGCATCGCACCGGTTGGTACGATCAACAGCCACGCCCAGAAGTAAATTTGTCCAACGACACGGTGCCTTGCACCTCGCTTGGGCAGAATGATTTGCAGCAATCCAGCGACTGCCACAACAATCCCTGCGACTGAATGAAGAAGACGAATACTTTCCATCCCTGTATTGATGTTAGGCGAAAACTGAGGGTATTCACTCAATTTTGCAAAAACATTTGGTTTCGCCAAGGCGAGAATCAACCGGAACCGAAGCCCGACGTTCCAAAAAATTCCTATATTGCTAAAGTCTGCCTGAAATGGCCGCTTTTCGCTTAGCGCAGCGCCAAAACAGGACTTTTAGTTGAAAATCGTCTCGAAAATGAGTTTCCTTACAGAATACCCCGAAGTCAAAAATTACATTGGTGGTCAATTTGTCTCCAATGGTCAAGAACGCCGCGATGTGGTAAGTCCGTTGAATGGACGCAAGCTCAGCAGTGCCCCCATGAGCAGCCGCAAAGATTTGGATGAGGCTGTCGTGGCAGCCACGGCGGCTTACAAGCTTTGGTCGCAAGTGCCTATCAAGGAACGCGTACAGGTTTTCTTTCGGTACAAAACGCTGATGGAAACCCATATCATGGAGCTCGCCCAGCTCGTGCACGACGAAAACGGAAAAACACTCGATGAGGCCCGCGCCGAAATCGAAAAAAGCATTGAACTCACCGAATTTGCCTGTTCGATGCCGCAACTGATTGCAGGCGAGGTCATGGAAGTGAGCCGCGGCGTCGAATGCCGGACGGAAAAGAAGCCCTTGGGCGTCGTCGCCAGCATTGCGCCCTTCAATTTCCCGCACATGGTGCCCCACTGGACCGTGCCGAATGCGATTGTGCTCGGCAATACCATGATTCTCAAGCCCTCCGAAATTGTGCCCATCAGCGCGATCAAGATGGCGAACATGCTCAAGGAGGCCGGTTTGCCTGACGGTGTTTTCAATATCGTCAATGGCGGACAGGAAATCGTCGAGGCGATCTGCGACCATCCCGGAATTCAGGCCGTCAGTTTTGTGGGTTCGACCAAGGTCGCCCAAATCGTTTATCGCCGCTCCACGCAAGCACTCAAGCGCTGCTGCGCATTGGGCGGGGCAAAAAATCACTTGTTCGTCTTCCCGGATGCCCATGTGGACATGACTGCGAGCAATGTTTTGGCATCCATGAGCGGTTGCGCTGGACAACGTTGCATGGCCGCAGCCTCAATGGTCGGCGTCGGTCCGGTCGATCATATCATCGCAAAAATGGTCGAAGAGGTGCGCAAAATCGTTCCCGGTGAAAACCTGGGCGCCGTCATTTCGCCTGCTGCAAAGGCAAGAATCGAAGGATTTATCACCGAAGCCGAAAAACAAGGTGCAAAAATTCTGGTCGATGGCCGGAATACGGTCGTCAAAGGCATGGAAGGTGGCAATTATGTCGGCCCAACCATCATCGACTTTGTCACGCCTGACATGCGGATCGCGCAGGAGGAGGTTTTTGGACCGGTGATTTCGATCATTCGCGCCAAAAACATGGACGAGGCGATCAGCATCGAGAATGCCAATCCCTACGGAAACGCGGCGGCTGTCTTCACGCAAAGCGGCGGCATCGCCCGCGAAGTGATGGAGCGTGCAAGCGCCGGCATGATCGGCGTGAACATCGGCGTACCGGTCCCCCGCGAGCCCTTCAGCTTCGGCGGATGGAACGATAGCCGATTCGGAGCCAATGACATCACCGGAAAAAGTTCGATCGACTTCTGGACCCAAATCAAAAAGACCACCATCAAGTGGAATCCCGAGGCCAAGACGAATTGGATGAGCTAGGAAAGAATGAGGAATCAAAAATTAGAAATTAAGAATGAACATTGGGTCGTTCCTTTTTCGCCGAAAATAGTTTGATCCGCCTTCGGAACCCCATTTCTACTTTCTCATTTCTCATTGAAAGAATTCAACGAGCGACGGCAATGCGACGATGGCTGTGATGACCTTCACTGTCGCTCACCCGCAGAAGGTAAATTCCAGAGGGCATTTGTGTTACATCAATGGATGCCGTGTTGCCTTCCGTTTTACCTTCTGCAACGAGGCGGCCGTTGGCATCGACCAAAAATGCCGACTCCATCACGGTGCCCGGCGTCAAGGAAACGTAGAAGGCATCCTTTGCTGGTACGGGAAATACGCTGCATTCCAAGGCATTGATTGGGTCCGTATTGCCGAGTGCATGCAAGTCCAGACAGGTTCCCCAAGCGTCAGCTCCCAAGACATAACAGGTCAACTCCATGCGATCAAAATCGCCTCCATCCCAGTTGTGTCCATAAATTTCGCCCATGATTCCAGTGATCCTAGACTTGATATCATAGAAAACCATTGCATTTGCGCAAGTGTCAATGGTCCCTATGGAAATTATGTTTTCGACGAATCTCCGATGGTAGCTAATTGAACTTGAGCTGATTCCGCTGATCAAACCCGCTCCAAGTTTCCATTCGCCAGGCAATTGAGCATAGGCATCGTAGCCGACGGAATCAAAGGTTAAGGTGTCAATTGTGGGCCCGATCAACGGTCCAACTTGCCCAAAGGGAGACCATGATAGTTGTTGATGTTCGCGCTCGTAACGATAGGGCGAGCCCGGCAAAACTCCCACAATCGCATTCTGAAAGTAATGCCCGCTATTGTAAGTCTGCGCCCCAAGGTTTCCTTCAGTATAAGTATGCTGCCATACATCCCCGACCTGATGGAAATAGCGTTCCTCAAACGTGGGAAAATGCCCTCCCATGGCGAGCCCGGGTATGCCCCATAGATACCAAGAGGTTGTGTCCGGCATCCCGGAATAATTCAATATTGGCTGAAATGGCAAGCATTGAACAATTCCAAATTGCTTGCTCAACAAAATCTTGCCTCCACTTGAAATGAGAATCACTTTGACCGAATCGGGTTGCCCAAGAACGGTTTGCTGCAGAATGGTATCAACAATGGCTGTGGAACTGTCGCCCCAAGGCCAACTTTCACCGATGCGCGCTTGCGATTTAAGAAGCAAGGTATCACCGCTGCTGAACACAAATGCACAAACGCTATCAGACCTGAGCAGCATTTTCTTACCCATTCGATGGTCCAAATCGACGAAAATCGCGCTGATCAGCGGCTGATTGAGCGGAATTCCTTGGCAATCAAAAACCGTGTCCGTGGACATCACCTGCCTGAAACTTCGGAAGAAGTAGTAGGCGCTGTCCGCTCCCTCAAGCCGCATAGAGTCCACACGCAAGGCTTGATAACTTCCATCATAGGAACTACTACCCTGATTAAAGAGCGTGAGCTGTCCCCCTGGAAAGGGATGCCAAGGCATACTTTGTGCATGTGCTACCGGCGTATTAACTCCCCAAAAAAGCAAGCAAAGCAAGAATGATAAGGTAAAGGTTAATTTCATGAAAGCAATTTAACGAATGGTTGTCGGGTTTCCAAAACCGAAACCTACCTGCGGAAATGCAAGCAAACATATTTCAATTTTGTCACAAATATTTACATTTCGCTAACTTTGGCACCGTAATGCTTTCATTTTAAGAAATGTCGTATTATCTTTGCTCCATCATCGAAGAAAAGTAGCGTCCGAATAGTGAGAAGATGAGCAATAGCAAGAATATATCTGTACAAGCGACCTCGGTGGCGATATTGGCGCACAATGGGGAAGATTATATCTGCATCACGGATATGGCAAAGGCGAAGGCGGAAGCGAGTCGTGCAGCAGATGTGATCAAAAACTGGATGAGGAATCGCACGACGCTGGAATTCCTCGGCACTTGGGAGAAGATCTACAATCCAGCATTTAAAGTGGTCGAATTCGACCACTTTAAAAGTGAGGCGGGGTTGGACTCGTTCGTATTGAGCCCGAGTTTATGATTTGAGTAGCCCGCCTGCCTCTTCCGCTGCAGGTACTAAAGTGGGGCTCACCAGACAGAAACCGAACCCAATAATGCAATTCCATCCCAAATTCCCTATATTCGAAGGGCCCATGCGGGTGATCTCTTTATCAATTTGAAAATTCTGAATGCAAGATGGCAGTCATCGTCAAAGATCAAGCACAAATCATCAAGGAAAGCCTTGATTATACACTGTTTAGCTGGAGCAAGCAGGGCGGATTAAACCCGATGAGCATCGAGCGGGCCAAGGGCGTGTACCTGTACGCGCACGATGGCAAGCGGTACATCGATTTTTCGTCGCAGCTGATGAACATGAACATCGGGCATGGGCATCCGCGGGTGGCGCAGGCAGTTGCAAGGCAGATGGAGTCATTGAGCTTTGTACATCCAGGAATGGTTTCCGAAGTCCGCGGAAAGGTTGGCAAAAAGCTTGCTGAGATTTCGCCGGAAGGGCTTCAGAAGACATTTTTCACGCTTGGCGGTGCCGAGGCCGTGGAAAATGCGATCAAATTGGCGCGGATTTATACCGGACGGCATAAAATCGTGACACTTTACCAAAGCTATCATGGCGCGACCTATGCGACGATGTCTGCCGGCGGCGACCCGAGGAAATTTGCCATTGACGGCCAACAGGCACCCAATTTCGTGCATGTCGAAAATCCATATTTCTACCGTTGCCCATGGGGAACCAAAACACCCGAGGAATGTGGCCAAATGGCGTTTGCCCACTTGGAACGCGTCGTGAAAATGGAAAATCCGGCGAGCATCGCAGCGATCATGCTCGAGGGAGAAAGTGGCTCCTCGGGTTGCATCAAGTATCCGGCCGGGTATTGGAAGGCAGTACGGCAACTCTGCGATCAACACGGCATTCTGCTGATTGATGACGAAGTCATGAGCGGATTTGGGCGGACAGGGAAGATGTTTGCGATTGAGCATCATGGGGTTGCACCCGACTTACTCTGCATGGCCAAGGGCCTGACCTGTGGCTACGTCCCGCTCGGCGGGGTTCTGGTCTCGGAGAAAATTGCGGCTGCATTCGACGAAAAAATGTTGCCCTTGGGATTGACTTACAGTGCGCACCCGGTTTCGTTGGCTGCCGCCTTGGAGGTTTTGCAGATCTACGAAGACGAAAACCTCGTTGAAAATGCTGCGAACATGGGTCGTTACATCGACGGCAAAGTCGCACAACTCCGCGAAAAACACCCTAGCATTGGCGATTGGCGCAATACCGGCCTGTTAGGCTGCCTGGAATTGGTCAAAAATCGCGAAACCAAGGAACCCATTACGCCTTGGAACGCCGCACCCAACCAAATGGAAGCCACCAACAGGATGGCTGCGAAAATGCGCGAATTGGGCATGTTCACCTTCATTCGCTGGAATTGGTTGTTCATCGCGCCACCACTTTGTATCACAGAAGCCGAAGCCGACGAAGGTTTGGACATCATTGACCAAATTTTGAACATCGCGGACGAATACTGTGTTTAACGGAGAATTGAGAATTGAGAATTAATAATGGAAAATGGAGAGATCTTGGTTAGCGTTGTTGAATGCGGCCGCGACTTTTCACTTTTCACTCATCACTTTTAACTTAGTATATGGTTAAGAAAGAAATGGAAACGCTGCTGAACGAACAATTCCACAGGGAAATGTTCTCGGCAATGCAATATTTGGCTGTTTGTTCTTATTTCGAGGACAAGAATTTGGATGGTTTTGCCAATTTTTTCCGTGTTCAGGCGCAGGAGGAAATGATTCACGCCATGAAGCAATTCGATTATTTGCATCGAATTGATGGCAAGATCACCATGCAGGCCTTGGCCAAGCCGCAAACAGAATTTGGCACGTTGGTGGAAGTCTTCGAATTTACGTTGAAGGCAGAGCAAAATGTGACGGAAAACATCAATATGCTTCTCAAGAAGGCTGTTGAGCTTGGAGACTTTGCCACGCAGTCATTCCTGCAATGGTTTGTGAATGAGCAAGTTGAGGAAGAGGAATTGGTGAGGCATATTCTGCAGAAGTTGCGGATGATCGGCGAAAGTGGCACGGCTTTGTACATGCTCAACGAAGAGCTGAAAAACCGTAAACCCGAGCCGGCTGCTGGCACCGCGGGGTGACCCCGAGCGAAGGCGGCGCTACCCAAAACACGTTGTGAGCGCCGCCTTCGCTAAGACTGCAACCCACAATGAAAGAAGAATTCATCACCCTCACTGAAGACGTCTCAGCCTCACCGCTGTACAGCGCTGACCTCGCTCCTGTACCGGCCGACAAGCGGACGTGGAATACTTGGCATTTGGCCTTCGTATGGGTCGGAATGGCGGTTTGTATTCCCACGTACATGCTCGCAAGCGCGATGATCAAAATGGGAATGAGCTGGATCGGTGCACTTTGCGTCATCGGACTCGCCAACCTCGTCATTACGATTCCGATGGTGCTCAATGGCCATGCAGGTGTGAAGTACGGCATTCCTTTTCCAGTTTTGGGAAGGTCGGCCTTTGGAATTTATGGAATCCACGTGCCAGCGTTATTGCGTGGCATCGTCGCTTGCGGCTGGTTTGGCATTCAAACCTGGGTTGGCGGATTGGCCTGCTACGCGATATGGAACGCCGCTACCGGCGGCATCGATCCTCCCGGATTAAACCTTGGCGAATTCGTCTCATTTGGCGTTTTCTGGGTGGTCAACATGTATTTTATCTGGAAAGGCACTGAAAGCATCAAATGGCTCGAGGAATTCAGCGCGCCGATTTTGATCTTGATGGGAATCGCCTTGATCGTTTGGGGAGCCACCACAGCTGGCGGATTTGGAATTGTGTTGGATCAAAGCAAACAACTGGAAACGCAATCCATCGAATGGATCAATGAATCGACGGTTGCCATTCATCCGATCAAAAACCTTGATGGAACCAATCGGGCAACCGCCTATCAAATGAACTACGGCGGCAATCTGGTCTCCCCGTGGACCGCGATTGCACCCAATGAAGCTGCGATTACCGTTCAGAATGACATGCTGCTGAAAGCGGAAAATGTCAACGGAACCAAAGCAACAGTCACCCTGCAGGCCACCGGGCCCGATGGAAAAAACTTCCAATCGGTTCCCGTGACGATCGACCCTTCCAATTTGAAAACCTCCCAATTTGGCGGCACACTTTGGCTCTATATCCTCTCCTTCACAGGCATGGTGGGATTCTGGGCAACAATGTCGCTGAGCATTGCCGACATCACCCGCTTCACCAAAACCCAAAAGGCGCAAGTTCGTGGCCAATTCATCGGCTTGCCGGGAACGATGATGCTCTACAGTTTCGTCGGAATCTTTGTGACTTGCGCCGCCGTGGTCAATTTCAAGGATGTTTTGCTGGCGGATGATGCACCTTGGGACCCCGTTTCGCTGCTTTCCCGCTTTGAAAGCCCGATCGTCGTGATTTTGGCGCAAATCATGATGCTCATCGCCACCCTCAGCACCAACATTGCCGCCAACGTGATCGCGCCGGCCAATGCCTTCAGCAACTTGAGTCCCAAACACATCAGCTTCAAAACCGGCGGCACCCTCACGGGCATCATCGGCATCTTGATTTGTCCTTGGTGGTTGATGAACGACATCTCCCCTGCTCTCGTTTTTGTCAGTGGGTTGCTGGGACCCGTGCTGGGGATCATGATCGCCGATTATTTTGTGGTACGAAAGAAGGAACTGCAACTCGCGGAATTGTTCAAGGTCAAAGGTGCCTACACCTATTCGGCGGGGTTCAACCTCGTGGCGGTCGCAGCAATGGTCTTGGGTGTCGGCGCGGCTTTGATCGGCTTTTTTGTACCGAGTTTGGAGTTCCTGTACAAACTGAGCTGGTTCACCGGATTTGGGGTTGCCTTTTTGGTCTATGTCATCGGAATGCGGAAACATTGAGGGTTTACGCTAAAGGCTTCGGGACAACGTGTTACCAAATTTGAGTCACACAGATCGCCGGGACATCAAGGCACAAAAATCAAGCCATCCGACCCATGAGATCGGATGGCTGTATCTTTGAAAGACGGCTAACCTACCTTTCGGTGATCAGACAATCTCCTTGATGGTGAATTCGCGGCCGTTGACCTTGAACCCCTCACCTACCTTTTTTCCGCTCATTTCCTTGGCGATCGGCGAGAATGGACTGATGGCAAAGTAATCCTTGCCGTCCAACTTCACCTTACCGGTTGCCGCAGCGATGAAAAAGTCGCCATGATTGGTGGAAACCAAAGCCCCTACCTGTGCGGAGTCATAGACCTTGTCGATCCTGACGCGCACAAGCGAATCTTTCAGCTTCATCGTCTCGGCAAGTTGGCTTGCGCCCTTTTCCTTCTCGATTTCCGCCATGGCGCGGCTTGCGTCCATTTCGTCTGCACCCGAACTCGCGCCTTCTTCGGCAGCTTCCTGTGCGTCCCGCATCGCCGTTTCCACAGCCTCAATCAAATCATTGACGTAGGCCAGACACTGTTGATGTATTGCTCTTTTCAGCTCAATTGAAATCATTACGATCCTCCTGAATTGGATGTAAGCCGCGAAAATACGAAACCTTGGGATTCTAGCAGTAAAAAAACATTTTTCGAGCCGTAAATTCTCCTTTCCCTCCTCCTAGGCTGCCAATCGCGGATTCCCTTGCAGGAATTCTGGATGAAAGCGTCCTCCGAATGGCAAAAACCGGCATTTTTTGTAATTTGGGAAAATGTCGGGTAGGCGTTGCAAATTCACATCCGTCCCACGAGTTCAGCGGAAGAAATGGTTGATTTTCGGTCATTGGCTGCTCCTTTGCCTTGTTGGACCGGTTTTACTCAAAGCTCAAATCCCCGATTTTCCGCTTTCCACGACCTCCGATGCCGGTTGCAAAACCTGCTATGACACGGTGCGCGTGCTCATGTTCAAGAAGATCTACGACTTGAGTCCGCTGTTGCCGGAATGGAAGCCGGTCGTGGATTGGGAGCATGTGGAGGCGGTCGAAGGCATCGTTGAAAAGTCGAGCGACACCTATTATGGGAACCATGTGTCCCAGGAAGACTTCAGTGCATTCCATTATACCCACGATTTTGGGTTCAACATCAAGCCCGACAGCGCCTACCGCCGTGTTTTGGCCCGCCGCGTGTACACCGGCCATGAAATCGGGCACGCTTCCGACCATCCCGACACGGTCATCAACCGCAACATCCACGTCGAATGGGAGTCGGGCTTGGCCGCAAGCAACGAGGGTAATCCCTGCGCCGAGGCCAACCGCCGTGGCGAAAGCTGCGGATTTTTCAGCGCCGGCCATCAACGCGGCGAAATCATCTGGAATTGGCCCACGATCGGCGATTGGGTGCACTGCGAAGGCGTATGGATCTGGGACCGCGGCCACCCGCCGGCCTACACGGAGTTGCATCCCTTGCGGATGTGCGCCACGCGCCGTGCGATGGGCGCTTACATTCCGCGCTACCCGGGAGCGCCCGACAGCATCTTTGCCACCGAAATCGACATTTTTGTGAGTGGCGACGGGGGCGCCCTGCTCAACAACCGCGAGGGGCAACCTGAATTCATCAGACGGACCAAAATGCGCGGACGGGACTATACTTTTAAGGCTTTTCCGATTTCGCCGCGCCCCTCCCCCACCGCTGAATTGCGTTGGCGGATCGAAAACCGACCTGGAGATTCGTTCAAAGGCCATTTGGGAATCCAATCCGACGGTGTTTCGCTCAGTTTTACCATCCCTTGGTGGACGGAAGCGGATACCGCGGTTTTTGCCAAAACGGTTTATTGCTGGTGGGAAGACGAAAACAGATTGTTGCAGCCTGATTTTCAATGCTATGAGATTCGGTTTGAATCGCTCTATTTCAATCAGCGGAAGGATGTCACGAGCCGCCCGGAAAAGGTGATTTGGATTGAAGCCGGTGGGCAGTATTTCTGCGTCAACGAAATGATTGAAGGCCAGGACATTTTCAAGGATGGGGAAGCAAAGACCTTTCGAAGGGAATGGAACATCGGCAAAGCCTTGCGAATTTATGCGCAGGCGGGGCAAACCTTTCGCGTACACGTCGGCGGCTGGGAATCAGACGGCATCAGCCGCGTTTTCGGGCACTTGCTCGATCCCGACATGGCCTGCACGCGCTCCGAATTGAAGAAGATCCACCAGCATCTTTGGCCGGCGACGCCGTTTGGCTTGCATGGCTGTCTCGATGATTTGATCGGCGAGGTACATGACATCAAAGCCGTCGACGACCTTGTTGATTTCCAGGAATTTGAAGCCATGTCTTTTGGCGGGGAAAGCGAATTGGAGCCTTGCCCGGGAGCGAATACCATTCAGAATGATGTATTTCGCTTGCGGTATTCCATTCGCAGGGTGAAATAGGCGGATAACTCAGGGCTTTTCGGTCAAATCCTGCTTGTTGCCCACGATTTCCAAACCTGCAGCCTTGCCCGTGCCTTCGAAAATCAATTCCCCTTTTTTGCCCAGCACCTTCAGGTGAATTTCTGCATTGACGCTTTCCGAGATTCTGCGCTCCATTTGTCCGGCTTGGGGTGCCTTCAATTCGCCGCTGGATTCCCGATGTGCCTCGACTTCAATGGTAAAGCTATTTTCCCGAATCCGAAAGCTGACTTCGTTTTCGGCAAGGGTCAAATCCTGCAATTTGGCATGCGTATATGTGGCAAACCGGTACAATTCGCCATCCATCCAAAAGAAACCGAGAAAGCCTCTGAAAAACTTGCCCATGTAGGGAATCGTCGCAATCGAGCACATGAAAGAGACCGAATCACGCTCAAAACTGTTGCTTTGCATCCATACATAACTCCTTGGAAACGAACTTCCCCAGTCCTTTTCAATGTATCCATGCCCGTCGTGGAGCGTGATGGTTTTGCCTTGATGACTCAAAAAGCCATCGACGGCATGGTGCAAACTCACCAAACCATGGCAAGTTTCCATTCCCGGCACAAAACGATACCAACCCATGATGCCCGGGGAAAATGCCTTCACCGGCCATCCATTCAGTTTCCGAAAGCGCAAATCAGCCTGCAAACGGTCATTTCCCTCGCCAACATCGACATGAAGACTGTCTTGCGAAAAGTAGTTGCCTCCAATGCGCACTTCAAACTCGCGCTGCGAATAGGAAAATGCGCTCACAGGAAATTCAAACCAATGCGTTTCGGCCGTTTGACCATCAATGTATTGAATGAAAGCATGCGCATCTTTCCCATCCTGCCCCAAAGCAATTCCCGGAATCAAGGCAAAACTCTGCAAGCCATCGGCCGAGACAGACTTGAAATACCAACCTTCGTAATAACCTTCCTTGCGGTGCCCACCCTGAAACATCGCTGGTTTCCAAGTCTTTGCAAGGCGATATCCCGAACGACGGCCACCTTCAGTCACCTTCGGTTTTTCCGATTGCGCTTCCGCTTCCACACCGAAAAGGATGCAGAACAGGAAAAGAAACCACGAAGCGTTCCTTCGGAAAAACCGTTGGATCATGTGCATCAAATTGAGTTTAACGTTGCAACGTATCATGGACAACTTCATTCCATGGCGAATGTTCATCCAACCTGCATTCACCAACAATTGCATGAAAGCCGTAACTTGCAGCATGAGGAATTCGCTTGCGCTTGCCATCGCGGGATTCGTTGTGCTGCTTTGTCTTGCTGCTCCGGCGGCAAAGGCCCAATTGTCTCCCTTTTCCTTGGGTCTGCAGGCTGGCGTGAGCTATTCGGGATGGAATCTCGCCTTGGTCGGACAATGCCATTTGCGGGATTTTTCGGCGTATTTGGGACCTTCGATGTCCTTGAACCGCGGCCTGCCCGGAAAGGGACCGATCGGCATCAACACGGGGCTGAACTATCACCTCCCTTCGAAATTGGATTGGTTGAATTCGCTGGTGAATCTGGACTATCAGCTGCATTTTTTCAACGCTGCCGGTCAAAAATCCACTGTCATCCACGAATTTCACCTCGCCTACGGCCTCGAATTCCATGTCACCGAATCGTTCAGCATCGTGCAGACCTTGGGTTACGGCGGATATATTGAGTCCAATCCTGCGACGACCTTGGGCGGTGAACGACGCAATTTCAGCGGCTACGGCGGATTGGTTCGGTTAAAAGCAGGATACCATTTTTAGCCATGCAACTGCGAATCACATATTTCCTCCTGATGGCGACGGTAGTTTTGCTTCAAAGCTGCAAGCCGACCGAGATCGTCTCCGCGCACAACTTGCTGGATGGCAAGATTTTGGCTGTGGGGCATGGCTGCTACGGATTTTCCACCTACCGGAATACGATTCCTCCCAATACGACGGCTGCCGCTGAGCGGGCGTTGGCAATGGGAGCCGATGGGCTGGAGTTGGATGTACAGATGACCGCCGACGGTCAATTGGCAGTGTTTCACGATGGCTTGTTGGACCGCGCGACCGGCTGTGCCGGTTGCATAGGCGACCTGACATGGGCCGAAGTAAAAGATTGCGCCTACCAAACGCGCAATGGCGCGTTGGATGGCAATTTCCCCGTGATTTTGCTGGATACGATGCTCGCCGTGATCGCCCGTTCGGGGCAGCAACCTTACGTCTTCCTCAATACGAAACACGATTCTCCCTGCGATCCGGGCGACAATGGGACCGCCTACGAGGCATTTGCAGAGCGCATTGTGGGGGCTATGCGGCGACACGACGCTGGACCCAATGTGATCGTCGAGTCCATGAACGAACATTTCCTGCAATTGGTGGGCGCAGCGGACCCATCCGTGAAGCTGCTGTTTGACGACGAGGATTTTACGCGAGGAATGAACGTCGTTCGCACCAATCATTTTCTGGGTCTCTGCATCAGCAATGGTATCGTTTCCGCCGAACAGGTAGAAGCTGCCCACGCGGAAGGTTACTGGCTGGGAATCTGGGGTGTACGCGTACATGGAGATACGCGCAAGGCCGTCGAAAAAGGGCCGGAACTGATCATGACCGATGACCTCCTGATGTTACGCGCAGCATTGAAACGTTGATATGGGAAGATTCGCAGCATACCTCGCGTTGGCCATTGGAGGCATCGCCTTTTGGGTGATCGAGCTCATTCTTAACTATAAGGATTACGCCAACAACAATCCTTTTGGCTTGGAAGAGGAATACCAACGCGCCTACATTATCGACAAAACCGAGCTTGTTTTCGCGGAATTGCTGTTTCCCTTCGGCATGGCATTGGCATTTTTGCTGATATTGATTTTTAAACTCACCGTGCGCCCGGTGCGCGTGGCAATCGGCTTCATGCTGTTTCTGGGGATGGAATTTTGGATGTGGCGGACCTATGTTTTCAAGGGCAGGGTGGCCTTGCTGTATCTCCGCAGCCAAGAAAATGACCCGACCATCGTATTGCCCGATAATTTTAAGGAATATATGATCGGTTTTGCCGTGGCTTTTGCCATCGTCTTGCTGCTCAAGGAATTTGCGACCGGTACCGACCCGGATATTTTGGACGAGAAGTTAAAACGTTCCTTGCGGAAGAATGAGAAATTGAGGGAGCGGAATGAGAAACCCGCAGGGTTCAGCGAAGCTAAACTGGAAATGAGGAATGAGGAATGAGCCTGCGGATCCACTAGAAACAAACATTCAAACTACTGACGTTCAATATTATCAATTTTGAAATCTTGGAATTGTTTCCAATTGGAGGCTGGATTCCTTCTGGCAGTATTCGCCTTCATTTTTAAATTGTTTGTTCGGTTGGCTGAGATTTTTCACTCCATCCCTATTCGGTTTTGCTTGTTGTTTTTCCGAATGTAGCTACAAACCTGATAGATCGCCTTCAAGGAATTGTGCAAATTCTGACCCTCAGGATTGGTTTTCAGTGTTTCGTCAGGCTCCCATTTCCCATTCTGGAAGGAATAACAATTGAGCAGGTTTTCCAATGATGAACTGACGTAACGGTTCTTTTGACTCAGGGCAAGGATTCCCATCATATTTGTTAGGCCAAAGGGCTCATTTTGCTTTGAAAACAACGAAACGCCAACGCCGGCATAATGGGTTTTGAGTTGCAGCAATTCGATCAGGGTGGGGAGAATCGAAATGTGGCTTCCGACGCGGTCATCGACACCCGGTTCCACGCCCGGCCCAATCAGGATCAGCGGCACGTGAAAATTTTGCACATCCCCGCGGTCGGGGTCGTCTTCGAAATAGAAACAATGATCGCCGGTGATTGCAAAAATCGTGTTAGCGGCCCATTCGGATTTGCGCACACGGCTAAAGTACTGACCGAGCGCCCAGTCGGTGTACATCACAGTCTTGTTCATGGGGCTTTGATTGCCATGCGCGATTTCCATGGGACAATCCGCCGGGAGGTCAAAGGGATGGTGGTTGGTGATCGAAAACCAAGTATTGAGAAAAGGCTTCTGAAAGCCGTCTTGCAGTTGACTCAACCATTGCAAGACGCCATTGTCATGTAGCCCCCAATTGCTCGCAATGGTTGGATCTCCAGGATAATCATCACGACCGAAATAATGTTCAAATCCACAAACCTTTGAAAATGAATCGAATCCCATCGTCCCGTTGGGGCCGCCGCAAACAAAACTCGTATGATAGCCCCGTTGCAAAAGCATGTTGCCGATGCCCCAATGTTGATTGGTTTCAAAGCTTGAGCCGATCATCGGGCGCTCAAACAAGTCCGGGGTCGAATTGAAAATGGCAGGAAGGCTCTGCACGCTGCGGGCGCCATTGGAATAGAAATTGGTGTACAATCGGCCGTGCTTGGCCAATGTGTCGAGATTCGGCGTCAGGCTTTCGGTCAGCGGCAAGCCTTTGATACAACCCAATTTCGCCGAATTCAAGCTTTCCACGATCAGCAACACGACGTTGTATTTGCGCTCAGGTCCCGGAAAATTCGTCCAACGCTGCAAGGGATATTCCTCCGACTCGAAGGGCCCATCAAAGTCGTTGCGGATCAATTGACGGCTCAAGGCAACCGCCTCTGCCATCGGCATGAGTTCGACATCGGGTTCGTTGCCGATTTCCAAGCTTTGCGCGACGGTATAGGCGCTGTTGAGCGAAACATTGCCGAGGAAAAGGCTCCCGGTGACAAAGGCGTTTGCAGGCCGCATCGGCCGGGTCTGGAATCCGCCACGGAAGGCCAAAAAGAGCAGTCCGGCCATGACAATCGGCACCGACCACGCCGCGAATTTGCCTCCCAACGTGCCCATCTGCGGCATTTTTTGCGATTGGATTCCGCGGTTGAGCCACCAAAACTGAAGGCCCACCAACGAAATCACGATCAACATCAGCCACCAATAAGGCAGCAATTCTACCAAACCGAAGTTGGTCAGATCCTTGCCGCCGGTAAACAATTCATGGCTCAGGCGCTTGCCGGCAAATCCGAAGTAAACCACGTCGATTCCATTCAGCAAAAGCACCGGAAGATTCATCAACACAAAGAGGAAATTCAGCAGTTTGCGCCCGCGCAAAATTCCCCGCCAAGGCAGGAGCATCAAGAGCAATAGAATCCCATTAAAAATCGAAAAGGTGGCCAAATCAAACCGAATGCCTACGAATATGGCCTTTGGGACATCAGAAATTTCATACGACCATCCACTGCCGGCATTGTAGAAAAAAAACACCATTCGCAGGAGCAAATTGCACAGCAGCACCATGCCCAACACCCGCAAAATGATGCGCAGCTGATACCTCAGCATTGCCCATTTTCCAGCAGATTGAACATTTTCCGCTTCAGTCGCCATGTTTTTCAACCATCATCGTGTGTAAAGTTAGCAGTTTGAAAGTAGCAGTCGGCAGATTCCGGGTTCAATTAAACTTACAAATTGCTTGCTCGCATTTCTCTTCCTTAAAGTGCTTCCACGTTCACGATTGAATTCGAAATTCCAGGCTTTTGAGCGCACGTCGCAGGAGCACTGACGTGATATACGAGGTGTTGTCGATTTTCAAGGGTCTTCGTGATGTAGTTCGCAGTTCTCCAATAGCTTCGCCATCAGCCTTGGCCGGATCTTCATGATACAATCCTCATCCTCAGACCAATTCCGTTCGGTTTGGGACCAACAATTTCATGCTTTTTTCGCGGACGAGTGCCTCGATATGCTTTCCCAATTTGACTGCTTCGCCATCGACATGGGCGTTGCCTGCAAGCCGGCGCGTAATTTCAAACTTCTTGCCACGCACCATTTTGATGTTGGGATGCCGGTACAGTTTCCCGAGAAACAGCAATTTGATCAACCTCGGAACCTTGATCAGGGAGGCCCTTTCGAAGACGATCGCTTCCAAATAACCGTCAGAAATCGTCGAAAGCGGGGCAATTTTCGCGCCGGCACCCCATTGCGAACCATTGGTGATATCGATAAACATCAAATCATCAAAGATGTATTCGCGTTTGTCGTCCACCACAAGCTTGGCGCTGAAACTCTTAAACGTGAAAAAAGCCCGGCTCGCCAGGCGAACATAGTTATGAATGCCGCGGGTTTTGCTCGCTTTGAATTGGCGGGCGACCTCTGCATCGATGCCGATCCCGGCATTGTTTAAAAAGGGAATACCTCCAAAATCACCGGTGTCGATGTCCACTGCGTTGGCAGTCAACAGTTGTGCGAGCGCCGTACGAACGCGTGTACTGTAGCCAAGGTGCCGCGCAAATCCGTTGCCGGAGCCGAGCGGAATCACGCCCAATGCGATGCCGGTACCGACAAGTCGGTGGCCGATTTCATTGACCGTGCCGTCTCCGCCGGCAGCAACCACCACATCAAACTTCTCACTGACTGCCGCTGCAATCAATTCATCGATGCGGTCCAGCCGATCCCAAAGTCGAATTTCAAAATTCGCCCCCGCCTTGGAATAGGTTTCCTGTATTTTATCGATCGTTTTCTGTGGCTTTCGCCGCTTACCCTTTCCGGAGATCGGGTTGATAATGAACATCGTCTTCATTCAAGAATCCATTTCTTCCAACCAACTACAAAGGCAACGTTCCACAGTTGCCTTTTCCCAAAACACTAAAATACCTGCGAAATCGGGTTCCAAGGCCGATAATGCAACTTGTTTTTGATGCGCGTGTTATGATAAACTTGAAACAGGCACCTTAGTCTATATTCCAACTCCAATTTTTTTCGTTCAGAAACCTCGCCTTCGTACACTTTGAGCCATCGCCGGCCTTCATTTTGGCAAACGGCATTCACCCGTTCAAAACTGCTGCTCAACGCCAAATCTCCCATTACCAAGCTTGCCACATCCATTAAATTATTGATCGCGAAGCCTTCAGGCGCATCACCCAGCAAAGATACTCCCGTACTGGCGTGCATGGTGCGCAGGCGCATGTGGGAGATCAGGGTAGGCATTACACTGATATGCTGACCAATACGGTCATCCATTCCCGGTTCAATCTCCGGACCGATCAAAAACAGCGGAACCTGAAAATTCTCTACAAATGTTCGCCCCGGATCACTTTGTTCATGGAAGCAATGATCACCTGTGATGATAAAAATCGTGTTTTTACTCCAAGCTTGTTTCCGCACCTCCTTGAAATATGCCCCCAACGCCTGATCGGTATAACGCACCGTGCGCTGCATTTTGCTCACCGGCATCCGCGCGATCTTGGGATCGGCATCCTTGGGCAGGTTAAATGGATGGTGGTTGCTGATGGTGAACAGCACCGACATAAACGGCTCCTTCATTTCTTGCTGTTTTCCGGCCATCCATTGCATAAACGGTCCATCTGCACAACCCCAATACCCGTCAAAGTCGCGTTCTGAATACGGGTATTCGTTCATTCCGTAATAATTTTTGATTCCCGAGGCCGCTGCGTATTTGTCAAAACCCATGGTGCCGTTGTGGGAACCGCAAAAGAAACTGGTTTCATAGCCTCTTTCACCCAATATCACGGGTAAACCGTAGTGGGTGTTGTTGATAAAATGGGAGCCGATGGTGGGGCGTCCAAAGATATCCGGAATGCTATTGAGCAAGGCAGGAAGGGACTCGACACTGCGTGTACCATTGGCAAAATAACGGCTGTAAACCCTGGCATGCCGCGCAAGGGTATCGAGATTGGGGGTCAGGCTTTTGCCCTCCTCCGCTCCATTCAGAATCCCGATATCACGGGCATTGAGGCTCTCGATAATGAGAAACACGACGTTGTAATGCCGCTCGGGCTCAGAAAAATGCGTTTGACGCAGCAAAGGGTAATCCTCGCGAAGGTAGTTACCGTCCCAAGGATGCCGCAACATCTCCCGAGAAACTGCAACAGCCTCTGATTCAGGAATATTCCGCATTGCTTCCTGCTTTTGCCAATCCACCGCCGTCAAAATCGTAAATGCCGAATTCAGGCCCATGCTCCCGCTGAAAAAGCTGTCACCGACATAGGCATTGGAAATGGCCAAAGGATTGGTCTGCCATCCGCCATGCATGCCAAAATACATGCAAGTCACAAAGGTTCCTGCCCAAAGCCAACGCCGGGAAAGTGGTTTGGCTTCTTGCTGAATCGCATAACGCAAGGCGAAGAAATTCAGCACCTTGTACATCACGACGGTCATCGTGAGAAACATCAAAAATAGCCACCAATACTCGGCAAGCATCGCAGGTTTGAAACTGCCGAAGTCGCTTTGGGTCGTAAACAATTCGTGCGTCATCCGCTTCTCTGCGAAGCTGTAATACACGACGTCAATCGCATTCACAACCAAAATCGGCATATTGGCCAATACAAGCAGAATGTTGCAGATTTTATAGGTGGACCGTCGTCGATGAATGGCGAGTGGCAACGACAGAAATAACAGAATGATCCCGTTGAAAATCAGAATTGTAGCCAAGTCAAACCGGAATCCTACTGAATAACCGAGCATGATGTCGGTCCAAGTCATCGCGCGCGCTTGATCGGTATTGTAGAGCAAAAATACCGTGCGCAAAATTGTGTTCATAAACAGCAACAAGATCACGACAGTCAACGCATAGCGCACGTTTCCAGGAATTTGGAGCCGAAAACGATAGCTCGGAGTCTTTGTTTCAATGTCTTGACCCGTCATGGACACAACTTAATCACGTGTCAAATTAAGTTTTTTTTCCCATTCGAATGCGCTTTTCTGATTGCCTTGATCTCCAGGCCTGTGGATAAAATATCCCGTTGGTCAAGAAAACCAGCTGCCTTGTCCAAAAGCCACGTTGCGCATTACTCGGGAAAGCCCGTCACGACCACAGTCACAGATTTATCATAAGGCGGCTTCGCCGGATTTTCTTGTCGCCTTCGTTTTGGATGTTGAAAAACAACGAACTATAATCCGAGCTCCAGCACGCGCCCGTCGATTCGCACCCTGCTGGAATGACAGCAAAACGTTTCAAATTGTCCAGAATGGGCTTGGGATTTTTGAGATCCAAAAAATAAATTTCGCAGATTTTGACAGCACCCGGCTTGGCAGGCACCCGGCCTCCCGAAGTACCGTTCAAATCCTCCTGAATCACGAGCATATTCCGAGTTTTGTTGTAGGCAAGATTGTCAGGATTACTCAAAACAATGCTGCGATCCTCCAACGCTTGTCCACCTTCCAAAAACACCGTCATGGTCTCAGTTTTGGGATCATAGCGCAAAATGCGGCCATGCCGATCATCGTAGATTTGCTTCCCGACATGGTACTTTTCCAAGTGCGGCATCACTTTTCCCCCTTGGGCAATGGCAGTGGCCAAACTCACACTGTCCTTGCCGGTTTCGGTGATGAGGAAACTGCCGTCAGGCAATTGCTCAATGTCTTCCATTCGAATGAAAATCGAGGCCCCGCGCTGAAAGGCGTGCCTACGCGCATGCAACAGCGTATCGCGCCCTCGCGGAATCGAAATCCAATGTTTCCCATTGCTGTCAGCTTGCATGCACCATGCATACAGTTGACCACTGTTCAGGTTACGTGCGGTATCGGCGACAAACTTAAAAAACGCTCCCGGAGCCTCGTCATCGCACATATAAAAGGTTTTTTCGTCGGCCATGGCCGCATTGCCTTCGTGCATGAATCGGCCCATCGCATGGCGTTTTCCCAAGACTTCACGCTTGAGTGGATCCACCTCTACCATCCAACCATAGTTCATCCACCTGGGTCTTCCATTGAAATCACTGCTGTCGGGAAGGAGTTTTTTGGTGCTATCGTTGGGATTGCGCACGAAATTGTTGGCAGGCTCTATTTCTTCGGAGGTCAAAATCGTACCCCAAGGCGTCAAAACGCCCAAACAATTGTGCAGCGTTCCCCCCACTGATCCGAAATTGATCGCGTGCGGAAATCCCACAGACTTCCATCCCAGCAAGGAATCGCGAAATACCTCCAACACAGAAGCTCCCCCCCCGTGGCCCATCACGGTATCGGGCAAAATGCTTTCATGGTTCACCCAAAGGATGCCATGTGTTGCCGAACCATTGATGGGAAGGAAAACGATAAAATCATGTTTGCCTTTGGCAGGTGCCATGACGCCTTTCCATTCGACCTTTTCCAAATCCCCTTCGGTATAGAGACGCTCTACCTTGTAATTTCCGCCAGGCAACAGGAATTCTTTTCCTGTAAAGGAGGTATCCACAGGATTGAAAATGAATGAATTGCCGGAAACTTCCTTCTTTTTTCTTCCGCAACCCGTGAGGATGAGCAACAAGGAAAAAAGGAAGAAAACCGCAAAATTTTTGAGATGCATGAAGCTTCCATTCGAGAAAATCGACCTTGGAAACTTCCGGGATGTGGGCGAAAATCCTGTCATACCAAAATCGGGGAATAACGGAAATTTTTCACGGTGTCGACCATGGCAATCACATTTTCGCGTGGTAGATCCGGATAGATGCCGTGGCCAAGGTTGACGATGTGGCGGCCTTGTGGAAAGGCAGCAATCATCTCCAGCGTAGCCTTTTCCACGGATTTGGGGGTTCCGTAGAGTGCAGCAGGATCAAGATTTCCTTGCAAGGTCTTGCCGGGCGCAGCGACGGCAGCCTTTGCGGGGTCGGCCGTCCAATCCAGTCCAATCACTTGACAAGGCATGGCCGCAATCAAATCAATGGAATGAAAGGCATCTTTGGCAAATACGATCACGGGGACTTCGGGAATTGCCCGAACGATCCGATCGATATAGGGCGCGGCAAATTCGGCGTACTGGGCACGGCCGAGCAAACCTGCCCAGGAATCAAAGATTTGAACGATATCAGCGCCCGCGGCGACCTGACCACGCAAATAGGCGATCGTAGCGACGGTAATACGCTCCAGCAAAGCATGCGCAAACACGGGGTCGCGGTAAACCAAACCACGCGGCACTGTAAAACCTTTGGAGCCTCCCCCTTCGGTCATGTAGCAAAAAATCGTCCACGGCGCGCCTGCAAAACCAATCACGGGCACACGACCGGCCAATTCCGCTTTCAGCAGGCGAATCGCATCAAAAGTATGCTTCAAATTGCCGTCCATATCCGCCGCGTGGAGCTTTTTGAGCCCTTCCGTGCTGCGAATGGTTTCCGGGAAATGTGGACCTTCTCCTTTTGCCATCTCGTAATCCAATCCAATGGCTTCCGGAATCACAAGAATGTCACTGAAAATGATCGCCGCATCCACGCCAACCAAATCCACAGGCTGAATCGACACTTCAGCAGCAAATTCCGGATTGGCTATCATGGCTTTGAAGCTTCCGGCTTTTTCGCGGACAGCTCGGTATTCGGAGAGGAACCTTCCAGCCTGCCGCATCAACCAAACGGGTGGCCTTTCTACACTTTCGCCCCGCGCTACCCGCAGAAGCAGATCATTTTTCAGCATCATCCGGCAAAGTTAGCGGTTTTCAATCCAGCGCAAAAGCTGCATTTTTTGCTACTGAACATCGATCCATCGGAACGCCCGATTTCGGCGCATCCTAACCGCAATTCCCCTTTTAAAAAGTATAAATGATGTGTCAAACAACTAAAAACCTCCACCAATACTCGATTTGAACAGCCAAATCCGCATTTGTGGGAAATTCGACGCGAGATTCCCGATTGAGATCAAGATTCTTCCATTTTTTTACTACCTTAGAAACCGATTGTCTAATTCGCCAAATTGTCATCTATGTACGCCCCACGCCAACACCGTCAGGAGAAGAAAAAGCCGTATTCCAACTTTCTCGCCCTAGAGCAGGCCGAGCACGAAGGACCGATCATGGCGCCGCCTGTTTATTCGGCAACCGGCCAAAACGCCGAATCGGAAGAGAAAGAGGCCGAAAAAGATGAAAAGAAGGACGCCAAACCCGAAGCCAAAGAGGCGACGGAACAAAACGCGGTCCAAAACAATCGACAGCAGCAGGAGACGGAAGGTGCCGAATCCGAAGCCGATTCTTCCTCGGCAGAATCAAAGACAGTTCAGAAAAAACAGCTCGGAAGGTCAGAAAACCCTCCTCAGTTCAAACTGAAGGCAGGTGCTCCGTTCCAATTCAAGTTTGCGAATGCTCCGGTTCAGATGAAGGCGGGCAGCGGCGGTGGAGGCAGTGAAAGCTCAGGGCCAAGTGGGATTCCTGATGAGGTCATGGGCAAGATGGAATCGACTTTCAATACCGATTTCAGCAATGTCAATATCGTTCAAAACAGCAGCAAAGCTTCAGAAGCAGGAGCTTTGGCTTATGCCCAGGGAAATGATGTACACTTTGCTCCCGGCCAATTCAGCCCGGAAACTCCTGGTGGCCAGCAACTTCTAGGGCACGAACTTTCACACGTCGTCCAACAACGTCAAGGTAGAGTTCAGGCAAATTCAGCAGTCAACGGCATGGCGGTCAACAACGATCATGCCCTCGAAGCAGAAGCCGATGCCATGGGCGCCAAAGCTGCCCAGATGAAAGTCGACGCTTCGCCGGCTGCCAAAACACCCAGCACCGCAGCGGCTCCCGTATCAGCCCCCACGCAGCTCAAGGCAGATCCCAATGCAAAAACGGAGGGTAAATCAGCCAAGGAAAAGATGAAAAGGAAGATGGCCTTGGCCAGGTTGTCAACTATGATCCCACACTCGCCTTGGACGGATTTACCGACCATGAGGATAAAAACGAAGAGCAAGCAGGCGAAGAAAATGCCAAGAGCATCGGCGAAGTGCAGTCCGTCGATGAGGCCAATAAAGGCGGAGCCGAAGAAAACCAGCAAGAATCTTCCCAGTTGCCCGCAAATGTAACCGAGGCAACGCCGGTTGGGGACCAATCTGCGTCCGAGGACCTGCTTGAAGAGGAGTCGCCTGAAGCGGAAACAGAAGAAAAGCAATCCGAACCGGAGAGTGAAGAGGGCACAAAAGAGGGCGAGAATACGCCAACCGACGGTGTCGACGGCGCTACAAACGGCCAAGGTGCAAAAAAGGAAGGCGGAAAAGAAGGCGGAAAAGAGCAAAAGCAGTCGCTTGGCAAAGAAGGCGGAAACGATGCGGGCAAAGAACGTAATGCCAGCGGCGGAGCCAATGCGGAACCTGTGGCCCCGATCGAATCGGTGCCCGCGGTAATGGGCGACTTCGGTGCCTCCGAACCCAATCCACAATTGGCGGTGATGCCGATGGAATTGGCCAAAGGGCTTGGTGCAGACCAAATCGTGCAAGAAAATGGGGATGGCAGCGTCATCGTGAAGGGCGTCGATACCGAGGATGCGGAAACGGAAACAGAATCGATCGGCAGCGATACACCTATCCAAATGGCGCCCGATCCTGACCACCCGAAAAACAAGAAGAAGAAAAACGCGACCAAACCCGTTCAGAAGGTTCCGGAAGAGGTTACCAACCAGATTTTTGACAAAAAGCAAGCAGATGCACATGTGCTTGTGGATGCTTTTAAATCTGAAAACGAAGCGAAAGTCCAAACCCTCAAAAACCTTGCAGCGACCATTTCGCCTGCCATCGAGGCCAAGGCTACAGAATCAAAAGCCGTTGTAGAAGCCTCGGTCAACACCAATCGGCAAGCAATTGCCGATGACATCCTGGTCAAGCAGGAAGCTGCGCGCACGGAAGCAACAAGGATGGAAGGGGTCATCAAAGGCCAATACGATGCGACCCTCATCAAAATCAAGGCCTCAACGACCACCGAGAAGGGGCTACTCAAAGATGCCGCCGACAAGAGTGAGAAGGCGATTGCCAAGCTGGAAACCGATGCGATCAAGTCGGCAACCGATGCATTCAATGGCGCCGAGAAGGATGCCCGCGCAGCCGGAAAAACAGAATGCGATGCAGTGGACTCGAGAATTGCGGCACTGATCAGCGGCTATTCTGATCCCGAGGAGAAGGTCGTCACCGCTATGAAAAACGCGGCGACAGACGTCGGCAAAGCATTCAAAGAGAAGCTTGTCGAGGCAGCAAACGGAGTCGCAAATGAAATTCCAAAAGGCAAGGAAGCCTACCTCAAAGGCATTGCCGATAAGATCAAAGAGGCACGCGACAAGAATAAGGCCTTCTATGACGGTGGCATCCAACAGATTGAGGCCAGTGAAAAGGGTTCGATTGAGGCCGCAGATGCCAATCTGAAAGGCCAGAAGGATGCTGTCAAAGCGCTGCTCGAGGGGACCATCAAAAGCTTGGACGACTTGCAAACAAGTCAAGTCAAGGCGGTGGAAGACGCAGGCATTGCCTCGACCGACAACATTGACAAGATTGCCAAGGATTCGATCAAGGGCCTGACGGAGCAACTCAACAAGGCCGTCACGGACATCGAGAATCAGATCGCCGATACCGTCACCAAGGCTAGCGCCCAGAAAAATCCCGATGAGGCCGCCTTGAAGCAATTGCTCAAAGGTGTCAGTGCCAACATCACGAAGTCGATCGACGAGACCACCAAGAAAATCAATACGGGTGTCATCGATTCCGGCAAATCCATCAATGAGTCTGGCCTGGATACGGACGCTACGTTGATCGAAATGGCTGCCGATGCAGCGATCTTGTCGCAAGAACAGGTCGACGGCCAAGTAAAAACCCATGAAGAAGTCGAAAAAGGCTCGCAAAAAGCCTTTGACGACACCGCCAAACGCCATGATGAAGCAGCCAAAAAGGCTGTATCCGACATGGGCAAGGAAATGGACAAGGTCTGCAAAGAAACCGGAGACGGTTTCAAAAAGGCAGACGAGGGCTTGGCAGCCCAGTTCAAAACCAAAATTGCCGATCTCACAAAGGACTTGAAGGCGATCACCAAGGATCTTGATTCCGAGGTGAAGAAAAATGTAGACGAGGCAGCCGCAAAGGCGCGCGAACCTTGGTGGAAAACTGCCCTCAAGTGGATCGTGACCATTGTCGTGATGATTGTCGTCACGGCCTTGATCATTGCCTTCTGCCCGCTGACGCTCGGCGGATTGTTGTTGGCCTTTGCCATCGGATTCGCCGGGGCAGTCATCGCACTTTTCCTCAAAGATCTCATCGACGGCACCTTCCACTCCCTCTATGAATACTTCGTCGAGGGGGTAGCTGGCGGTATAGGGGGGATTTTCACACTTCTGGGTGGCAAACTCGGAGAAATGGCCGCCGGCGCAGCCGCCAAGTGGGTTACCAATGTCGCTGCAAAAGTCGTTGTCAAATTTGCTGCCGACGTCATTGTGGGAACGATCTGCGACACCATCGGCAGCGGTGTGCTTGAAATTGCCAAAAATCTTGCCCTCGGCAAAGAAGTCAGCTGGAACGTGTTCTTCACTGCGATGAAGGACAACCTCGTAAGCAACTTCCTCGGCAACTTCGGAGGCTCGTTGCTCGGTGCTTGGATCGGAAAAACCAAGATCGGCCAAACCATCGCCAAATGGATGGGCAAGGGTACGGGCGAAGTCGTCGAAAGTGCTGTTGAGGCCGAGGCAAAGGCACTCGCCGAGGCGGAAGCCAAGGCACTTGCGGAAGCGGAAGCCAAAACCCTAGCGGAGGCAGAAGCCAAAAAGATCGCCGAGGCAGAAGCGAAGCAGGTGGCGGAAGCAGAAGCCAAACGACTGGCCGAAGAAGAAGCCAAAAAAGTGGCTGAGGCCGAAGCCAAGCGCCTTGCTGAAGAGCAAGCCAAACAAGCGGCAGAGGCCGAATCCAAACGCATCGCAGAAGAAGAATCCAAGCGCATCGCTGAGGAACAGGCCAAGAAATTGGCGGAGAACGAAGCAAAACAGGCTGCGGAAGCGGAAGCCAAGCGCATCGCCGATGAGGAGGCCCGACGCCTCGCAGAAGAAGAAACCAGAAGGCTTGCCGAGCAGGAAGCCAAGGACCTTGCTGAACGTGAAGCCAAGGAAGCCGCTGAAAAAGCAGCCAAGAAAACCGGCGCTGAATTGGCCGAGGACCTCGGATACCCCAAAGCTCCAGACGGCTACCATTGGACGCGCAATGGCGATTCGCCAACCCCGGGACTCCAACGCAACCCCGGTGCAGCTGCGACCCTGCCGCCCGTCAAGTTTGACCCGACCACCAAGAAGTTCATCCCCGAAGTCGATCCTCCAACCGGATTCAACTGGCAGTGGAGAGATGGAAAACTCGTCTTGGCACGTAATCCGGGCATGAAAAATGCCCTGCCAAAACTCGAGTATGACCCCACAAGTCCAAGCGGATTCAAGAATTTGGACACGGGTAAGCCTTATATCAGCCACCTCGACGTGCGTGATGCCATCAAGGCCAAGATCGACGGTCACCCGTCCGCGAAGCTGACCTTGGATGACGATCAGATCAAGGCTTTGATCGACAAAGGGCAATCCCTCGGCTTTAGTAAGGCTGATATTGATGCCTTTATGGCACTCGCCGCACGCAAGCACTGGGTCACGCCCGCGACCTTGCATGAAGTCATGGATATGATCGCCGCAAAAGCAGCTGGCAATACAATTCCATTCAAACCCGGATGGGACTTTATGCAAGCCTGGAGGGTCGGTCAGGATCGCCTTTTGGCTGGCGGCAAGTTGGCACCGGAAGAATACCTTGATCCGACCTACATTGCCAACCACATGGCGCAGTTCAATGGCAAGGCCAGTTACGTGGTGACGGAACAGGTCTATCGGGACTGGATCGAAGGCAGGGCAATGGTCGGCAGGCCAGACGGCCATTTCCTCTCGACAGCTGCCGACATTGACGACGCCTTTGCAAGAGCAGGCGGCGACCCCAGAAAGCTTGAGCAGATTCTAGGTTTCTCCTCAGGGCATTTTGGATCTACAGGTGTTTGGAGAATTGATGTTCTCCATCCGGAGGCATTAAATATGCGTCTGCCATCTGGTGTGGAAGCAGGAGCCAACGAATTCTGGATTCCAGGGGGCAAAACTTCTGGCGGAGCCATGGAGGTCGTCAGTGACCAGATTCCGCAGGCAAACATTGACCCAAAGAAATTGATTCCATAAGTCTTCATCAAAGATGTCTAATCCAATGATTACCAATGCCCTTATCATGGGCGATCTTCACGAACTTTTGACAGGGCAAAACGGGTATGCCCTCGTGAACCCATACCGCGATACACCGACCGACCCGAGTCAAGTCGTGGAGTCGATCCTGAAGGCTTTTCCCAACAATGAACACACGATGCAGGAAACGCTTGACGGTATAATCGCGGTCACTCGGGATCCCATTTACAGTTGGTTTGCCATCTACTACGTGAACTTGGTGCTGAGGTATCGGGAAAATTTCGGAAAAAAAGCCGACTTGCAGGCATTCGTCAACACGGCGATTGCCAACATCAGGAAACAGGAGACTTCGCTCCGTGCCCTGAAGCAATGGGAAGGTGCAACCGAAGCGGAAGGCTGTTGGGGGGTTGTCACACATATGATTGGCCAAATGAAGAAGTATGAACAGAGGGACGGCATCGTTATTCCTTCACTGGATTGAAAAAATAGGTGGTGATTTCTGGCCAAGTGCCTACCTTGTGACGCTCACAACCCTTGTCAAGGACATCAAAAGGCCAAGGGTCAAGTTATCGCACATTATTCGAATGGAGCCAATTCACACATTCGTACCCCAAACATGAGAAGAGCAGTCTTTTTTGTCCCGGACGAGGACGTTTTTGTTCAAGAACGCATTCGTTTAAGCCAAGCCACGCAACCGGGGTCTTGGGAACACTTGCAGGCCACCCTCTTCGAATGGATTTCACAGTATTCACGTGGCGATGATCCGCAGGAGTTGCGCATTGGATTTTTTGAACGGGTCATTCCTGCCTTGCAGCATTTTCACGCTGCGTCTCATGCCGAGGTCAAAGCCCTCGACATCGTCGAAAACTATCAAACAGCGCTTGCGCTCCTGAGCAACGCGATCTTGTGGGATGCTGGCGAAAGTACGATCGCGGTCATTCGCGCAGTTTTTCAAGCGGATGGAAAGGATGCCCTGATTGACCGACTTTGCAAACCATTCGTGCCGCAGTTGGAAGTGACGCCAACCCTGCTCCATCCTATCCCCTACCGCGATCTTCTGCAGGCCTTGGACGAAACCCAGCCACTTCAGCAACGCAACGCCATCCTACGGTACCTCCGACGATATTACGAAGGCATTCGCAGCGTTTCTTGGTACGATACCCACCTTCAGCAAGATGGGGGATTCTTTGGCTATTGGGCCTTTGAACTCGCAGCCGCCGTCAAATTGTTTGGATGCGATGATCGCCCATTTGCTGACAATATGTTTTATCCCAGAGACCTTGTACATGAGCGAATGTACCGCACATGGCTCCACACGGGATACGGTGACAGTCAGCGCAATGCCGTCGCAAAATTGCAAAAAGCCTGGCAAAAAGAAGCGGATGCGCAATTGGGAAAGATCGAATCTGAACTCGAAAAAGCGCAAAACAGCATTCGAAGTTTTATCGAAGAAGCCCTCAAATTCTCCCAAAGCGATTCCTCAGCCAAATCATCCTCCAAAAATTTTCAACGCTCCGTCGAGAGCCTGAAATTTTTATCCGAGCTCAGCGGATTGGATACCAAAGAGTTGGACCAAAATCCGGAAATGGCCAAATCCTTGATCGTCGGCATGCTTCAATCCATGTCAGCTACAGCACGCAAAGCGAGCCAAGGAAATACCGAGGATTTTGAAGGTCTCAAGCATGTCTTGGGAGAGGCCACCGCAAAACTCACCGAGGCAGAAGGCGTGGACCTCCAAGCCTTGGAAGACGCGATGCCACCCGAATTGCGGCAAAGGCTCGCCGACCTCAACCAAGGAGATGGCAAGGTTGCCTACGAAGCCAAAATGAACAATTTCTCCAAAGCTGTCGATCAGCTCATGGAAGACGAAAAGGTCGAAGGCGAGGAACTCGTGATGGCTTTGGAAAAACTCGCGATCGAATATGGATTTGCACAGCCGGAGACTTCCATACAAGAGAAGGTCAAAGGCAAGCTCGATCAAAAATGGAACGATCTCCGCAAAGACAAGCAGATGATCGACTTCACATTTGAGGACCTCTTTCAGGGAAAAAAGCCCAAACAAAAATAAATGAAGAAGGCCGTTAGATATACGATTGTCGGACTCTTCATTGCAGCCATTCCGGCAGCGGTCATCGGATACAACATCTATGCGCTTGTGGAATTTCTCGGCATTCGAGATTTGGAACAGAATGGCATTGCCAAGGAGGCCAAGGTCGTCGCAAAGGAAGTCTCGGGAACAACCCGCAACAACACATTCCGGGTCACCCTGCGGTATCCCTCTGGCGTCGGAATAGACAGCATCACCACTGAAGAAGTAATTGACGATCAGCTCTATGGAATTCTTCACGTGGACGGCAGTGCCCCTATTCGCCAAGCGATTGACGACCCTAGCGATATCTATGTCGTTGGCAACAATGCCTACATCAAAACCTTGATCTTTGCGGGAGCAGGCGACCTACTTCTCATTTTCCTGTGCATCGGTGTTTACCGCATCTACCGCAAATCAAAACTGCCCCACGGACCTCCCCAACAGGCTCAGAATCCACAAAAAAGATAGTTTTCCACAATTTCAGCCACAGACTTACAGTCCATTGGCAGATTCACGCATTCGCCACGGTTTTCGTCTTCCAATTCTGCAGAATAATTCCTAGTTTGGGAACCGATTGTCTAATTCGCCAAATTGTCATCTATGTACGCCCCTCGCCAACACCGTCAGGAGAAGAAAAAGCCGTATTCCAACTTCTTGGCACTGGAAAATCCAGAACACGAAGGACCGATCATGGCCCCCCCCATGTATTCTGCCACAGGCATGAATGCGGAGTCGGAAGAAAAGGAAGAACAGAAAGACGACAAAAAGAAAGCGGCACCTGCCGTCAAAGAGGCGACAGAACAAACCGCCGTCCAAAACAACAAACAAAAACAGGAGGCTGAAGGCGGAGAATCCGAGTCGGAAACAGCTTCTGAATCCAAATCCGTCCAGAAAAAGCCGCTCGGCAGATCTGAAAATCCTCCGCAATTCAAACTGAAGGCCGGCGAACCTTTCCAGTTTAAGTTTGCGGATGCGCCGGTTCAGATGAAAACGGGCGATGGTCCCGGCAGCGGAGGAAGCAGTTCGGCATCCGGTGGTGGCTTGCCGGAAAATGTGCGGGCACAAATGGAAGGCTCCTTTGGCACGAGCTTCGACGATGTCAAAGTCACCGCCAACAGCAATACAGCAAAAAGTGCGGGCGCTTTGGCATTCGCCCAAGGCAACAACATCCACTTCGCGCCCGGCCAATACAACCCGGAATCCAAAGGCGGACAGGAACTCCTCGGCCACGAACTCGCCCACGTGGTGCAGCAGCGCCAAGGCCGTGTCCAAGCCAATGCCGAAGTCGGCGGAATGTCCGTCAACAACGATCATTCGCTTGAAGCTGAGGCCGATAGCATGGGTGCCAAGGCCGCACAGTTCAAGGCGGAATCCAGTGCACCGGTTCAGAAAATGTCGGCAGCCGGCAATGGTGGTGGCGCAGTCCAGATGAAAAAGGACCCCAATGCCGCACCCAACGCCGAAAAATCGCAGGAAGCCAAGGTCGCAGAAGAGGAATCCAAGGAGCAAGACAGCCAAGAGGCCGATCAAACCTACGGCGACCTCAACGACGACCTCGCACTCGGTGGATTTACCAAGGAAGCCGAAGAAGAGACCAAGGAAGGTGAAGGCGAGGAAGGCCATGAAGAAACCGTCGCAAAAGGCGACAAACCAGAAAACGGCGAAGTAGAATCCGCCGAGGACGAAAAAGACGCAGATTCCGAAGGTGCAGCGAATGCCCAAACCGAAGAATCTGAAACCGAGGAAAAAGAAGGCGAGGAAACCCAGGAAGGTCCAGAGGACGCTGCCAAGGATACCGCAGAAAATGAGGAGCCTGAAAGCGAAGAGGCAGAGGAGGCCAAGGAAGAAGCCCAAGGCAAGGAAGGCGAAAATCAAGAATCCAAATCTGAAGCCCCGAGCGAAGGCGATGCGGGCGCAGGCGCAGGTGGTGTTGAAGGTGCAGGCGGCGGAGCGGGCGCAGGTGCAGGCGGTGGCGGAGATGCCGGTTCAGGTGGCGGCGGCGGAGGCGAATCCGGTGGCGGTGCCGTTTCCGGCGGTGGCGGTGAGCCGATCACGGTTTTGCAACCCGAACGCGGCAACTTCGGCGAAGGCGAGGAGCCCGATCTCATGGTCGTCAACGAGGAAGCCGTCGGCGAATTCGATTCCAAACGCATCATCAAAGACAATGGCGATGGCACATATATAGTAGTGTCGGGCAATCCTCCCGTGAGCGACATGGGTTCCTCGGATTTGCCGGTACAAATGTTCGGTGACCCGACCAAAACCAAACCCATCAAGAAAAAACTCTCCAAGTCGCAAAGCAAGGAGATGTTTGGCAGCAACCGCGAGAAGACCAAAAGCTACCTCGCCGAATTTGAATCCGCTGCAAAATCCAAGATTGCCACCCTCGAAAGCGCCAAAAGCGGCATCGCAGGGCAGATCAATACCGGCGCCTCCGCAGCCAAAGCAGCCATCCTCGCCGCTGCCGCAGCCGAGAAATCCCGCGTCGAAGGTGCATTCGAAGCCCACAAGGCTGCCCTCCTCGCAGATGCCGAAAGGATCAAAGGCGAGGTCCGCACACAGATGCAGACTTCCGTCGGCTTGGTGCAAACCGCTGCCCAAACCGCAAAGGCCAATGTCGAGGCCGAATTCACCGCACAAGATGCGGCATTCGTAGCCCTCGAACCCGTCCAAAAGGAAAAATTCACCGCAGCTTTTGACAAGGGTCGTGAAGACATGATCAAAGCTGCCGAGGAATTGGGCAAAATCGCCATCGAAAAAGGCGAAGCCAAGGCCCAGGAATACGACGCCATTCCTACCCCGGAAATGAGCTGGGACGAGGAATTGCTCAACGGTGGCGACTACGAAAAAGACCGCCACAACGCCCGCGTCAAGGCGGCCCGCGAAGTCGGCAAGAGCTACTCCGACCAGTTTATGGAAAAAGCCAAGGCCGAGGGCGAAAAGCTCAAAGGCTCCGGCGAGGCCGAACTCCATAAATATGTGACCGACTCCGTCACGGCAAGCCGCGAAGGCATCGCACAGCGCAAACAAGCTGCATTCGACCAGATTACAGCCCAAGAAACGGGTGCCATCCAAACCCTGCAAGCCAATTGCGACGCCACCATCGCGGGCATTGACGCAGGTGCCACCGGAGGCGTTGCCGCCTTGGACCAGCAAAAAGCACAGGCATTGGGTCAAATCGAGACCACTGCCCAAGGCAAGATGCAGGCCGTCGATACGGTCGCCCAAGAAAAAGTCACCAACCTGGAAACCCAGGTCCAAAGTTCGATCGACGCGCTCACCAATCAGGTGAACATGACGATCACGGGCGTCTCTTCCCGCAAAAATCCGAATGCCAATGCCGTCAACAACCAGTTGAAAGGCGCTTTGCAGGGCATTGAAGGCGGTGTGCAGTCCTCCATGACCACCATTGACGGTGGCATCCTCGCCTCCATCGACGGTCTCAACAGCACGGCTACCGAAACCGCAACGGAAATGAATACGGCAGCGACCGCATTCATCGACGGCGGCGCGGAAATGAAGACCACCCTGGTCACCAATCTGGAAACGCAGCGCGACGGATTCACCACCGCCTCGACCACGATTGCCGAAGGCGCATCCACCAGCATGACCCAAAGCGCCGAATCGGCCGCCAAGGACATGCAGGATCAGTACAAAGCGGTCACGGCCGACTTTGACAAGGCGCAGGCTGGCTTGGACGCCAAGATGACGGAAAACTCATCCGCCTTCAAAGCCAATATCCAGGAGCAGCTCAACGGCATCGACGCCAAAATCAAGGAAGAAGCCGACAAAGCCTACGACGCGGTACAACCACGTTGGGTCAGCTGGCTCTTGACCGCGATCGACATTCTGGTGATGATCATCATCACCGCGGTGGTCCTCATCGCCGTCGCATCCGGTGTGGGTATCCTCGGATTGCTCCTGATCGGGGCCGTCGCAGGCGCCATCGGCGGGGCCATCAAATACGGGGCGCGGGTCGGACTTACCAGTGAAGAAGCAAGTTGGGCAGGACTCGGCACCGAGATGCTCAACGGTGCGGTCGACGGCTTGAACATCGCCGTGGGCATGATCCCGGGTCTTGGACCGGTCGCAAGCGCCCTTTCGCAAATCGGCATGGGCGCCCTTGGCGGGGCCATCAAATACGGCGGCGATTGCCTCATCAACGGCAAGGAATTCAGCTGGAGCGCATTGGGTGGCAAAGTCTTCCTCGGCGGATTGGAAGGTGCTATGGGCATGATCGGTGGCAAAGCGGGTGATGGTGTGAGCAACTACCTCACCAAGAAGATTGGCACCGAGGCCATGGAAAGACTGGGCAACAAGATCATCGTTGATGTTGCCAAAACCGGCACCGAAGCCATGTTTGATACCGTCAATGGCGGTCTCCAAAACATGTTTGAGAGCTACTTCGAAACCGGAACCCTCGACTTCGGCAAATTCACGGAGAAGATTACCATTGGCGAATTCCTCACGAATGCGGCGACCAGCAAGGTCACAGACGTAGGTGCTGGAAAAATCAGCGATGGTGCGATCAGCCACTTCAACATCACACCCAAAACCGACGGTGGCAGCAGCAATGACCCCACCAACGGTTCGCAATCTGAAACCGTCGGCGGAGACAATACCACGACGAATAAGTCAGAGAATGTCGGCGGTGACAATACCCCTGTCAACACCGATCAGACCAACAACGTCGGCGGTGACAATACCCCGCCAGTCAATGAAACGCCGATCACCAATGACCAGACCAACAACGTTGGCGACGGCAACAATTCGACACCGGAAACGCAAAACAATACGCTGAGTGGCGACGGCAAAAACAAGGATTCGAATACGGATCCGGCCAATCAAGGTGGAGATACGCCCGTCCTTGTGCCGCCTGTCAACCAAAACCCGACCACGGATACCAATCCGACGCCCGACCCGAGCAAGACCAATGGTCAGAAGCAGGCCGAGGCAAAAGGCTATCCGGAGGCTCCAAAAGGCTTCGAATGGGTCGCCAAATCGGATGGCACACCTTATTTGAAGCGGCAGTCAGGCCGCAAAGCCGACTTGCCCGAGGTGAAATTTGACGCCAATACCGGTCAATTCACCCCTGTAAAAACAGCTCCCGACGGCTATCACTGGAACTACGAAAACGGCACGTTCACCGTACGCCCCAACGGGAATTCGGGTGATTTGCCGGCCATGCAGTACGATCCGGTCACGCAGGGCTTCATGACCGCCGATGGCAAGCCCTACAACGGCGACATCACCACCTTGCCCGTGCGTGGGCAGGACTTCGACGGCTTCACCAAATCGGTTCGCGATCCCAAGTTTGATCCCGATACCGCCAAGCAGGCCTACGAACTCTACGCCAAAAAAGACTGGGCTGCCCTCGAGAAGCTCTTCAACGAGAAGGGCCTCAACGATGGATGGCCACCGAACCGCGGCTTCATCGACATGAAACCCGGCGTGCTGAAGGCGGGCGACAGCTTCGACCGTTTTGGCGGCAAGATCGGTGACGATGGTAAATTCGTCGATACGGGCCGCTTTGTGGCACCGTTTGGCGCTGACTTCGGCGGACGTGCATTGCCGCAGACCCACCTCGACGGCGACCCCGTCACCGGTGAAAAACCCGAATTCAAAGGCTACAAAATCCTCAAAGACATCCCGGTCACCGAAGGCGACGCCATTCCATGGTTTGGCCAACCCGGAGGCGGCAAACAATACGAACTCCCCAAAGGCGGCATCGAAAAGCTCATCGCCGACGGCTACATCGTGGAGATCACAGCTCCCAACTTGCACGGCAAGACGGAGGGTGGCGATGGGACGACGAATAACAGCAACAATGTGGATGGTGGGGGAATGAAGGGTAAGGATGTGTACACACCGGCTGTTAACGATGCCGATAGGATTTCCACTTTGACAAATGCTGAAATACAAACAAATATTCTTGATGCTGTAGGTGGAGCAGGAACCTTGCATGGTGGGGCAACAGTTCATTTTGATACGGAATCTGGGTCTTTTCAGATGAATGTGGGTGGAAATCAATTCACTGTTAATATCGATACCAACTTTAATGCCTCAACTGCAACAACTGCCCATGGAGGTGACCAAGGCGCAGCCATCAATAAAATAACCGTTGTCGATGGGCAAGTTGTGGTAACAATTGGGTTCAGTGGTGAGCATAGCAGGTCTGACATGGATAAAATGGCCATTCATGAATTTAATGAAGTGGCAGACATTGTTGGTCAAATCGAAAGCCTAAAATCCAAAGAGGGTAAAAATGTCTCAGATTCAGATATTGAGGCACTAATTTCTCAGCAGCAAGAAGCATCTGTTTTTAGACCGGATGCGGATCCTAGTAAAATGTCAGAGTCAAATATGACAGCTCATGATCGTGCTGCACTTCAGGAAATGAAGGCCCTTGCCAGTGAAATCGCAAACTTTGTGGATCCTTCTGGTCGTCAAAGGGATCCAAAGGCAGAAATGCAAAGATTATTGAGCTCTATGGGTATTTCAGATATATCTGATCCTCGAGTTAAGTTGATCTCTGACCTCACTGGAGTAAACATATCTGATTATGTCTCGAAGAGTGCAAGCAGCGCCGCTGAAGCTAGTCGCTTAAATGAGCACCTGAAAACAACTGAAGCAGCAAATTCATTGATAAATTCGCTTCGAACAACTGGCGGATTGCCATCTAATTTTGTCACCAAAGCGGAAGCAATTGCTGCCGGGTGGGAAGCAGGGAGAGTGTTAAATAATTTTATCCCTGGGGCACAAATTGGAGGCGATGTCTTTGCGAATTCCAATGATAGGCTACCAACTGCACCAGGTAGAGTTTGGTACGAAGCAGATATTGGAGGGGACAATACGAAAAAGCGGAAAAATTCTCCGGGCACGAGACTTCTATATTCAAGTGATGGCTTATTGTTTATTACTTCGGATCATTACGCTACCTTTGATCCGATTGGAAATTATTAATTTTCTGATGAAAGAGTATATCATACATGGTTCAAGAATTAAGACAATCAACGATTTTCTGAAATTGGCGGAAAATGTGTTTAGTTATACATTTCTTGAAGATAGCGATTTGGAGGATTTTGCGGTATTTGCAAAGGCAAACCTTGAAGTTCCAAGCATCATTATTTGGAAGGATTCTGGAAATTCCCATCGTGCGTTAGGGTATGATTACGGAAAAATTATTGACTCGTTTCCATTTCATATCGCAAAATCTCGGAGCGGGGAAATTATAGCCGAAAAAAGCATTTTTGTAAGCTTACGATAATTAACGTTGAGAAAAAACATAATTAGAAAATGACTCAATACATCATAGACGGCACAAAATTTTATTCTGTCTCTGGCTTTCATGAAGTAGTACGTGAAATTTTTGATTTTGGTCAGTATTATGGCGCTAATCCAGACGCCTTACGAGATTTCCTTTCGACAGAGCTTGAAAGGCCATTGGAAATTGTTTGGAAATACTGTGAACGATCAAGAGAAAGTCTGGGGGAGAGAGAATTTCAAAAGTTGGTCGGGATTTTTGAATATTTCGTAGAAAACGAAAAGGATCGTCCAAAGAAATTCTTTTTTCGGATGGAGGACTAAATATTATTTACACAATCCTGTGATTCAATTACCTTAATTTTAAAATGCAAAATAAATGATCTCAAAGGCAGAAGCAATTGAAGTATTGAAATCTAACTTGGCTCAAAGAGGGGAGAAATACAATTCAATGTTCTCTATAGAATGCGTTTCATTCAAGAAGAGATGGAAACTTGCAGACCCTGATACTCAAAAAAAAGCAACGGACATTTACCTTGCCTAGTACACGGTTTCGTGGTCATTTGAGGGTGAAATGATCAAATGATCACCGCTGATATTTCTAATGAAACTGGTGAGATATTTTTGCGAATTGGGCAACCAAGCTATACTGGGTAATCCCCCATCGGCAGGAATTGGGCAGCATGTTGGAGCTAGCTGGAGGTCGTTCTTTCCCAAAATCCTAACCCAGTTTCGCATTTTCCATTTCAATTGCTCCCTTTATAGTTCACCAAATTCCTAAATTCAAGCCATGTTGTTGCGATTCGTCTCCATTTGGCTTTGCATTGTTCCATTGATGCTAAGCAGTGGAAATGGTTTGCCATCACAGCAAATCACACCGAACCGCGGCTTCATCGACATGAAACCCGGCACGCTCAAGGCGGGCGACAGCTTCGACCGCTTTGGTGGCAAGATTGATCCGGTTACAGGTAAATTCGTCGATACGGGCCGCTTTGTGGCACCGTTTGGCGCTGACTTCGGCGGACGTGCATTGCCGCAGACCCACCTCGACGGCGACCCCGTCACCGGTGAAAAACCCGAATTCAAAGGCTACAAAATCCTCAAAGACATCCCGGTCACTGAAGGCGACGCCATTCCATGGTTTGGCCAACCCGGCGGTGGCAAACAATACGAACTCCCCAAAGGCGGCATCGAAAAGCTCATCGCCGACGGCTACATCGTCGAGATCACAGCTCCCAACTTGCACGGCAAGACGGAGGGTGGCGACGGCAATACGAACGACACCAACAATGTGGATGGTGGCGACGTAACCACGAATGACACCAACAATACGGATGGCGGAGGGATGAGGGGCCCCGAGGTCTATCCGACCGCGCCGGTAGGTGAGCGGGTGATGGATATGACGCCTGCGGAAATTGCCCAAGCCGTTCAGGATGCCGCAGGCCGCAAAGGAAGGCTGCCCGAGGGTGCAAAGGTCACGCCAACGACTACCCCTGGAACGTTCACGATGTCTTTCCCCGATCCGGCCAATCCGAAGAAAACCAAATCGATTGAACTCGTTGTCAACACCGACTTTGACCCCAAAAAGGCCAACACGGGACATGGTAAGGACCAAGGGGCTGCGATGAATACCATCACCGTCAAGGATGGCAAAATCACCGCCACCGTCGAACTCGGCAGCAACCACAGCAAGGCGGATGCGGACAAGATGATGGTGCATGAACTGGGCGAGATTGCCGACATCGTGGCGCAGATCGAAACCCGCAAAGCCGAGGACGCCAAAAATGGTACGACAACTTCCGATGCGGACCTGCAAAAGCTCATTTCGGAGCAACAGCAGGCCTCCGTTTTCAAGGATGGTGGCAGTGCCAATGAGGCCGATATGACTGCCCACGACCGCGCCGTGATCGCCGAGATCAATGCGCTTGCCGAAAATGCCAGGAATGCCACCGATGCAGCCGAGGCCAAAGCGGCTAACGACAAATTGCGCAAACTTTCGGAGTCCATGGGCATCCAAGGCCTCAATGATCCAAGGATTGCCCTGATCGAAAAAACCACAGGAAGGCTGAATGGCGAGCAGTTGGCGGCACTTGCAGGAATGCGGGAAACGCCTCCTGGATATCGCTGGGTCAGGAATTCGGACGGGACATTGACCGTGGAAAACTTGCCTGGGAATGATGGGGGAGTTATGGAGTACGATTCGATAAAAGGCGAATTCATACCCAAGCCCGGAACCAAGCCGATCACGCATCCGGCAAAGAAGACTGCGGATCCATTTGGCTTTGGTGATCAGAGCTCTAATATGAACACGCGTAAAGGCTATCAAGAGGCTTCTATCCCAAGGAGTCAGGTAGTGGATACGCCAGTGAAACTTGATCCTAAACGCCAAGCCGCCTTTGAACGGATCAAGAAGCGTCTAGCCGATGCGGAAATTCCTATCAATTTGAAAACGGATGAAGGGCCACACAAAGCTGGTGATGTACTTACACAATTGGAGGCAGCACGCAAACTGGCACAGGCTGAGAGGGATAAGCACGCGGAAGGTACTGATGAATACAAGAATGCGCAGCAAGCGGTAGTCGAAATAAGTGAGCAGATTGGAGAAGTATCTTCGATGGCTATAGTTGAGGGAAAAATTGAAGGCGCAGAGGAGCTTCATTCTTCGATCCCTGGCAACGGCAAATCAGGACAGTTTGACCTAGTCTACCGCGGTCCCGATGGCACGATTTATATTATTGAAGCTAAAGGTGGTGACGCAGGATTGGGCACCAAGACGGTGATTGACCCTGCCACTGGTGAAGAAATGGTTTTGCAGCAGGGTAGCCCCGAGTATAGGGATGCCATTCTTAAAATCATGGAAAAGCAAGCGGAAGCCACTGGAGATGAAAAGCTATTGGAGACTGTTGAAGCAATTCGTGCAGCGGCAAATAGTGACAAACTTCAATATTTGCTTGGATCCCAAAAAGTAGGTGACGACGGGCAAATTTCTTCAGATTTCACATTGAACAAGTTCAACAACAAAAGATGAGATGGTAATTGAGCGACATGAGGTAGGAAAGATTCATTTTATCGAACGTACAAGGCGCAAGTTTTGGGAAGGTATTGAGGCTGGCGTGCCTGTGATTGAGAAGAATCCTGAAGAATTGATGGGACTAGCTGACCAAGCAATACGCAATGCCTGCCGATCAGTTTTTCTTGGGCTTGACAAGGGGGAGGTGCGCAAAGACCTCGAAATTGCATTACACCTTGGGTTGACAAGATTTCAGGTCGCGGCTCAAAAATCGAGGGATTTTGCAATAGAGCTTGGGGGAAGAACGTATACCCTAAGCGATAACGGCTCCACCTCCTATTTGCGTAAAGTAGATTGGCTGCAATTGATATGTGTAGCTATCATTCTGAAAAAAACGGATGCCGCTAAACGTTTGATCCAATTTGCAAATTCAGTTTTCGGCGCGGAAGTCCACGATGACGGTACAAACATCGGTAGGATTGTGACAGGATTCATTTCGTTGGTTGAGGGCACGAACGTTGTTCTCCCAGAATTACCTATCCAAAGTCCTAGACCAGTCCAACTGCTTCAAGAACCGGTACTATCTTGTATGCACGAGATTGCACAAGCAGACGTTGTAGGCTTGCAACAGGTATTGATTGGAGCTTTGGAGAAGCACAAATTATTCTTCGATAATGACGAAAACCGCACGGAACCACTTGGATGGGTTTCCTTGATGCTAAGTGCTATCGCTTCCATATCGCAGGATCGTGGCTTTGATTTGAAAGTGAAAAGCGACTATCTGTTTGCGATCTGATTAAGTTCTGAGTGAACTATCGCAGTGTTTCTGGCCATTCTCCTAAGTCTCATTTGATTCTCATAGAAATTGATATTCAGAAAGAGCGCAAAAGGCTGGAAAAACAACGCAGAAAGCGCCTCGCAGCCCAGGAAACAAAAAAGCGTACCACAGACGACGACGTCAAGAGTCAGGCCCATGCTGACATGATCAAAGCGAGCTCCAATCTCGGCACGATGGCGACAGACATGGCGATTCGTCAAATCCTCCCCAATGCAGAGCAACTTCCAAGCGACATTCCCGGCAAAGGAAAGTCAGGACAATTTGACCGCGTGTACATCGACGGCGATCAGATTTATGTCGTCGAGTCCAAAGGCGGCAGCTCAGATTTGGGTTCGCGGAAGGATCTCGATGGCCAACAGTCCCAACAAGGGACTCCACAATATATCGCATCAGTGATCGCGAATATGGATCAAAAGGTCAAGGATGGTTATGAAGATCCCCGCTATGGAACGGATCCAGAATTCACAGCACAGATCGACAAGTTGAGCGACACGCTTGACATACTGATTCCAGCCCAGCGCGAGGGACGGATCACTTCTTTGCAGATTTCCCAAAGGGTGGATTCAAATGGAAATTTGGTTTCTTCGGTGGAAGTCAAGAAATTTGAAAATTATTCCAAAAAGGCACCCACGGCTCCTAACCAAGGAAGCGGAAATTGAACATGAAAAACGTCGAAAGGCATAAAATTTCGTCTGCCCCGATTATTGAAAAATACATTGGGAAAATTGCCTCAAGAATTCCCGGCACAGTGCAGTTATTGAAAAACAATCCTAGCTATACACTTGGGGTAATTCTAGCCGATGGCTTGGAGGCCGTCATCTATGCAGAGTGTGCAGGCCGGCCTCATGCAGAGACAATTCAAAGTTTCCGCGACTACAAAGCGATGGCACTTTCAAACTTTCGTTTTGGTGCTGGCAATGTACCATTTTCTGAAAAATTCTACGGCGAAGAAGTCGATTTCACGCCCCAACGAAAGACGGCCTTCATGTCCGTCGATTTTTGGGAGCAGGCATACGATGCTTGCATGCTTCTGCGCGACATGGATGGATTGAAATTCTTGGCCTCAGTACCAGAGGAGGTTTTTGTGCAATCGGATAGCGGCGCCTCGACTTCGGACCTGAGCTACTACCGTTTCCTCGCACACTTCTTCAACGGCGGAAAAGACACCGGCAAGCTGCTGATCAACGCCTTCGAAGAGGCCATGAAGCCCCAATCCAATCCCGTCCGCACGAAATTTGTTGAGCTTGTACGCATTCCCATCCTCGATCTGATGCAGGCAATTGTGGAGGGAGACAATGCCAAGTTCAACGACTACCTTGTCGAAGCGCTCGAAGGCCATAAAAAATACTACGGCACCAAAGAAAACGCGATGGCCACCCCCGGTTGGCTGTCCATGCGCATCCTCGCCACCTGCGTCATGGCCGTGGACGCCAAAGGCTTTGCCATCGAGGTTGAGAGCGACTACATCCCTCGGTGGTTGTACATGGGCGAAGGAATCAAGTGATGAAATAGCACTGCGATTCGCGGATGTGATTCAAAAATCCTAGCTTCACGATATGAGGCTAGGATTTTTCTTGTTTCTTGCTGTGTGCTGGATGGCCGTTCCGTTGAGGGCGAGCTGCGTGGACATGACCATAATCGCGAGCCTCAGCGAGCAAATCGGTGAAGTCGCCTCCATGGCGGCAGTTGAAGGATTGATTCCCAATGCAAATCAAATTCACGCTGCTATTCCCGGAAAAGGAAAAACCGGCCAATTTGACAAAGTATACGTCGATGGCGATACCGTTTACATCGTGGAATCGAAGGGTGCAAGTTCAGATTTGGGAACAAGGAAAGATTTGAATGGTGAACATTCGCAGCAAGGGACGCCGGAGTATATGGACTCTGTGATTTCCAATATGAAAGAAAAAATTCGTGATGGGAAAAAGGACCCGAGATATTCCACCGATACCAAATTCAAGGATCAAATTGATAGTCTGTCTAGGACATTAACTGCGATCAACAAAGCAAAGGCAACACCTGGAAAACTTGTCTATTTAAAAGCTAGTCAGCGCGTTGACGCTAATGGGAAACTCATGCCAGAGGTAGAGCTGGTCAAATTTGAAAACTCCTCAAGAAAGTCAAATCAGCCAAAATGAGAACTATCAAGCGTCACGAAATTTCCGATATTGAAGATATTCAGATAGAATTGGACGAAAATCTTGATTTGCTATCAACCTACATTGAATCGATTCAGAGTTCGCCTGGGGAAATGTTAGGAAAAGCAATATCTCCAAGATTCGAAGCATTCATCTTGGCGGTTGCCGCTGAGGTTGAAAGAAGCAAAATCATTGAACATTTGGATATTTTCAAGTCGGTAATCCTCTCCAATTTCCGATTCGGAGCTGGCGATGAACCCTTTTCAGCCAACTTTGACGATACCACGATCAATTTCACGCCGCAACCGAAAACGGACTTCATGTCGGTAGACTATTGGCAGCTGGCATATGATGCCTGCATGATCGCACGCGACAAGGAGGGAATGCGGTTCCTCTCCACGATCGATGAGCTGGTTTTTGTAAACTCCAACAACGGAGCAAGACCCTTTGACCTCGCCTATTATCGATTTCTAGCACATTTCTTTAGCGGAGGCAAAAACACGGGCGCGCTGCTGATTGCCGCCATGGAGGAAGCCCAGAAGCCGCAACCCAATGCTACCCGCACGAAATTCGTGGAGGAAGTGCGCTACCCGGAATTGCGCCTGCTGCAGGATTATGTCATGAACGATCCTGAGGCGTTCAACGAACATCTCTACGAAGCATTGGTCGACCATAAGAAATACTATGGAACCAAGGACAATGCGTTCGCGACTCCCGGATGGATCTCCCTCCCCCTCCTATCAGTCTGCGTCCTGGCCCACGACACCAAAAAATTCCCCATCGAAGTTGAGTCGGAGTACATCCCCCGCTGGCTGATTTTGGGTGAAGGGATCACTTCCTGACCCAAGAGCGTAACCCGATTTCCTACGAAATCCTTAGCTTCACGCAGTGAACCTGCGAGTGCTTTTGCTGTTGACCTTGCACTGGACTTTGGTTCAGAGGGTATCCCTTTCTAAAATCACCGCCACCGTCGAACTCGGCAGCAACCACAGCAAGGCGGATGCAGGCAAGATGATGGTGCTGGCATGGTCAAAGCCCTTTCAGGAATATACGAGACCTCGATCAAGGCAACTTTACCATCTGGCCCAGACCCCAATTTTCAATTTTCGTTTGTCACGCCGGGAGGTGTCGTTGTTGAGGGTTACGTCGACATCGACCCATTAAGGACTCCCACCCACATTTTAAGATCAATTTATGTTAATGCAGCCTCATTCTGAAAAGCCATTCTTCGAAGTCGATGGATATAGGCTAAAGAATCGTTCCAGCGATGGGGCTATCATTTTGGAGTTTCAAGGAGAATTTGCCGCGCAACTGCAAATTTTCATTTCAGAAATTCTTCGACCAGACGGCAAAGGAAATGAAAATCGAAATAAAATTACCGCGGGCATCGGAAAACCGGGCCCTGGAATAGCCTACGAGCGGTACGATTTTGGATCACCATTTCTGCAATCCATGGAATTTGATAGTTTTCAATTGTGGTGGGAACACACGAATCATTCTCCTTTAGAAGGGCCGATTTGGACTGCAATGGTAGAATGGAAACCAGGAATCGAGGCATTCATTCCCCATGGTACTTTGATGCAAATATTTGATTTGGTTTATGCTTTGAAGGGTAAATAGAAGTGTGGCTAGGAGCATGGATATTCATTTAAATTGATCTCAAGGACACAAGGAACGGTGCAAAACGCAAAAAAGATACTGCACTGGACAAAGATGCCGAATGCGCTGCCCACGGCGAATTGCTCGACGCAAGCGAAGCTCTGGGCGATGCGGCGACGGACATCGTGATGTCTAAATTGCTCCCCAACGCTGAGCAGCTTCCAAGCGACATTCCCGGTAAAGGAAAGTCCGGACAATTTGACCGCGTGTACATTGACGGCGACGTGATCTATGTCGTCGAGTCCAAAGGCGGCAGCTCGGATTTGGGTTCGAGGAAGGATCTAAACAATCAGCAATCACAACAAGGAACTCCTGAGTATATTGCTTCGGTGATACAGAATATGTCCGACAAAGTAGATGCAGGCCTTGTTGATCCACGCTACGGGGTCGATGAGGAATTCACGAATCAAATTGACGGATTGGAAACAACTGTTACGAAGCTTAGGATAGCACAGTCATCCACTCCACCTAAGATCACCTCACTACAGATCTCGCAACGTGTAGATTCAAACGGGGATCTCCCACCCTCAATTGAGGCGAAGAAGTTTGAAAACTTTTCCGTGAAAGCTGTTGGGGCAGCGAACACCAATCCCTAATTTTGGTAATCATGAAATCAGTAGAAAGGCATCCAATCTCGCCAACGATAGTCAATGAGAGAAGAATTAAGAGCTCGATAGAAGAGGTGATACCTACGATCAAGGCCTCGTTGCTGTTAGCGTCTGAACATGTCTTAGGTACCTCGCTCGATGTTCTGCGGGAGGTAGCAATTAGGGAGATTTGTTCAGGCTACCCCAATGATACGGTGATTAGAGACCTACGTTTCTATCAAACGATAGCGCTTTCCAACTTTCGTCATGGTGCAGGAATAGAGCAATTTTCGATTGCGCTTGAAGGAAAATCGATCAACTTCACCCCCCAACGCAAAACCGCCTTCATGTCGGTCGACCATTGGGAAGATGCCTACGACGCCTGCATGCTCATGCGCGACATGGCCGGCCTGAAGTTTTTGGCGACCGTTGACGAAAGTGTATTTGCGGAATCCAACAACGGGACGACGCCGCACGACCTCAGCTACTACCGCTTCCTCGCACATTTCTTCAACGGCGGCAAGGATACTGGCAAGCTTCTCATTGATGCATTCGAAGAAGCCATGAAGCCCCAATCCAATCCCGGCCGCACCAAATTTGTTGAATTGGTTCGCATCCCCATCCTCGACTTGATGCAGGCAATTGTGGAAGGAGACAATGCCAAGTTCAACGACTATCTGGTGGCAGCCCTCGAAGGCCACAAGAAATACTTCGGCACCAAAGACAATGCATTCGCCACGCCCGGTTGGCTGTCGATGCGCATCCTCGCCACATGCACGATGGCCGTGGACGCCAACGGCTTTGCCATCGAGGTTGAGAGTGAGTACATCCCTCGGTGGTTGTATATGGGCGAAGGGATCAAGTGATGGTCTGGACGCCAACGGAATCTTTTCAATCTCTCTGCTACTCCGCGCAATTGAAGCCCGGGGCGATGCGGCAACGTACATGGCCATGTCTAAATTGCTCCCCAACCAAGAGCAGCTCCCAAGCGATATGCCTTACGACGGAAAGTCAGAAAAACCTGACTTGGTTTAGCGTTGTCCACAATGGTATTACTGTGATGGGACAAATTCAATCACTATCACCTTTGAAGCCAAAGAGTATCTACGTCGATGGAACCACCAATTTCTGATCATTTTGACATGATGCTTGGTGTCTTGCCCATTAGGGTAGAATGCTCACGAAATCATTGGCGAATTGGGATCAAACCTAGTTCAGAATCGGCTGACGAGGAGGATGCCCTGCAAAATGCATGGTGTTTATTCGATGCATTCTATCTAAATAGCCATAAAGCCACATACCGGAAACTATTCTTTGAAAGACAACCGATCAATACGCAGGATTGGGCCATTATCCCAATGGAGGACAACCAGAATGACGTGAGAACACAATGTCGATGGAAGGTTGGTACTGGTTCTCATGAGTTCGTCCTTTTGGAAGATGAGAACATTCGAGCAGTCATCAAGTTGATCGAGGACTTCGAAGCAGATCCATCAGCACTTTTTACTAGGCTGTATAAATCAAACTAATTTAGTCTTACTCTCATCTCAAGTAGTATATTGACCCATCATTTTTTCTTATTGCAATGGAATTCAAGGTTTACGCTGACAGGAGAAACATCGCATGTGGAGTAAGCATCGAGTTACCGGAGCCGTTTTTGGTTCTGGAGTGTTTCCTTTTTGAGGCAAGACCCGCTCGTTACCTTGATTTTCTGAAATCGATTACAATTGGCAAAGGTTGCAACACTGAAAAATCTGGTGTTAGATTCCAATCAGAGCTTGATTGGGAAGATGAAGAGAATGGGATTTTTTTGAATGAGCATCAGGTTTACCTTTTCAATCACGAATTTGGAGACCTTGTAATGGAAATTTCTGATTTCAAAGAGATTGTGATTGCCTTTTTCCGGACATACCTAGAGGCTCAGAAGACCAATACCACCTTGGACCCTAACCATCTTGCCGCAATTGCGGATCAGTTGGCAAAGCTCGAATAAAATTCGAGTACACTTTCTGAGCGATTTCAAAGATTCTGTTGTAGTTTTCACGAAGGATTTACAGTTGTGAATACATGTGGAAATCGTGCAATATGCAATTCATCTAAACTGAAACCGCCTCAAGTGCATCAATGGCCACGAATCTTTAAACATTAGAATATCGTGTAGATGGATATTTACCGGCTAGAAGGACTCAAGATCAACAGCTTGGCCGATTTTCATGAGGAGGCAAGGCGGGTATTCGATTTTGGCGAATACTATGGTGCAAATATCTATGCACTTCGTGATTTCCTGTCCACCGAGCTTCCGCGCCCCCTTCAAGTTATCTGGAGCAATGCCCGACACTCAAAGGCTGTCTTAGGTGAAGACTATGACCGCCTAGTCAGCATTTTTCAAGATTTTGCACTGAAGGAATCGGGTAGACAAAAGGGGTTCTTCTTCACCATCATGCCTGATGGTTAATTCTTCAATATTTTCCATTCCATTAGCAAGATGGCACTGCGAATCTGGATTTGGACCTTGTGGGTGATGTTGCTGGGCTCAGGAATGGGCTTTTCGCAGCATCAGGGCTTCATGACCGCCGATGGCAAGCCCTACAACGGCGACATCACCACCTTGCCCGTGCGTGGGCAGGACTTCGACGGCTTCACCAAATCGGTCCGCGATCCCAAGTTTGATCCCGACACCGCCAAGCAGGCCTACGAACTTTACGCCAAGTTAGACTTGGCCGCCTTGCATTCCAATACCCTACTTCCGGTCAAACGTCGCCCCGATTTGTTGAAACAACTTCAGGTTCTCCGCAAAATGCCCCTTGGTTTTTGCCTCGAACAAATAGTAACCTTCCACTGAAAACAGCCACAATTGATAGACGTTTGCCGAGTCTCCCTGAATGCCGTCTACGCCTTCGATGATGACCGGGAAGGCTTGAAGACTGTCCACTTCGATGGCTGGCAAGGAAGTAATCTCCATGCCTTGGAATTCAATCGCTTGATTTTCATCCATCACAAAATCCTGTCGTTTTTTCATTGGAACCTGGAATCGGAATGCGGTGATTTCAAGGGTGCTGCTGTCTTGGACATCCTCTTCCGTGATCGCTTCTTCAACATAATGCAAGCTTCGGGGAAAGGTGCGCTGAAGGTAAAACGAAGTGTTGTCGAGCGTAATTTCAAAAGGCATGGCTTCCTCCATGTCCAAATCGCCTTGCGGGTCATACACCACCGTTTGGAGGGCAGTTTTCAAGGCTTCTGCCAAACTTTCCGAACAAGGAGGATCGCAGGTGGCGCTTAAGATGATGGTCGAATATTCGTCTCCAAAATAGAGGGCATACTGTACGGCTTTTCCTTCCCGGCTGTCCTCCACGGAAGATTCCGTCCAATACCCATCCAAGCCATTTACCGTGACTTTCTCCTTGCCAACGGGATCCAGGTACTTGTTGATATAGTTTTCGTCGATGCCGATGCTGTCCCAAAAAGCAAAGGGACCGTCCCAAAATTCAACCTTGATGGCCGATTTCGAGGTATCATGTGCGAAGCCCACAAACGAACGGGAAAGCCAGAATCCAACCGGCGGGATGATGCTAATGCGCGTACCCGGAATTTTCCGGTGCGACTCCGTCGGCACATTGTCAAACACAGTATGATCCTTGCAACCCAGAGAAACCAAGGCCCACAGGCAAATACAGCCGATAAGAAGGTGCTTCATGGGGGTTAACCCAAATCTGGTATTGTCGCTTTTCATATCTCCTGTTGATTTCTCATAACGCAAACTTAGGCAAGCTCTTGGCCAAATGCACGGTGCTTTATTGAACGTCATTCACCGGCAACAACAAATCCAAAATGGAGCGTTGAATCCTGACCGTGTCGGTGGCAGTGGTTGAGGGTTTTGGTTGCCGGCAACTAAAGTAACCGGTAATTGAGAATTTTGTGGTTGTAAGATCACGCTGGTTGTGAAATTGAGTCAGCTTAGTCGAAAAAGGTTGGACGTTTCGTTTTCTTTGCTCGCCCAGAATGGGCCGTCTATCGGTAGCCGGAGGTGTGAGCCTCCGGTCGCGGGGGTCCTCCCCGAATTTCCGCGCCTTGGCGCGGGGGCATGATTGGGCGGCTTGCCGCCACCACCCTACAACCGAAAATAATAATCCCGAATCTTTGCCGCCATGAGCTTGCGTCTTTGTTCCAAGAAGGCTTCGTAGTTTTCTACGGTGCCTTCCATTCCGATTGGGGGGAGGCAATTCATTTCCAGGTTGGTGAGCAGGTCGGCCGTCGTCAGGATGCCCCCGAAGTCGCGGGATTGTTGGTCGATTTGGCGGTGCAAGACTTCGAAGTAATCCTTGGGTGGCTTGTTGCCCAGCTTGATGTTGATCTCCTGCTGCATGATCACGTAGTTGGCGATCTGATTGTATTTGCCTTTTGTCAAACCAAATTTCATCAGGTAACCCTTGGGGAAGAAATGGTGGATGTCGCCGCGTTGCTGTATGAGGTCGCCCACCGTGATGTCCGCACTGAGGAAGCCCTTGTCCATGGCCTTGGCCTGCGCTGCAAGGTACACCTGAAAGTACGGACCCGCAAGCCCATTCGATTCCAGACTTTGCACCAGGGCCACATCCCAGAATGCATCCGACAAGACTGCCGATTCGGTCTCTGCGAGGAAGTCACCAAAGTCCTTTTCTGTCAATTGCTGAATGTCTGAATTGAACTGCGACTCAAAGGAACCCGAGGACCTACCCGTGAGCAACATCATCACAAACCAGCGCCGCACATACTTTTCAATCAATGCCGGATTTTCTCCTTTGCGCCGCAAGATCAGATAGAGCATGTAGGCAAAGTTCATGGCATTTTTGCTGCGCACCATCTTGCCATCTACAAATCCCGCCGAGCGAATGATCATCGTGAACCGCTTGAATTCGATTTCATTCATGAAGGTCATCACCCCTTGACGCAGGCTGGCAAATGAACGCTCGGCAATCTCGTCTTCAAACGTCCGGGTTTCAAAATTCCTTCCCGAGAGCAGGCTCACGAGGTCGGATAGCTTTGCACGGCCAAACTCCAGTCCAAAGGCCACCCGCAGCACGTCCACGTAGTCGGGGTCATAGAGGTCGTCGTTTTCGTTGCGCAGCCAAGTCATCTTCTTGAAATAGTCTGTCTTCGCAAACTCGGAGTCGTTGTCTTGCATCACTTGGAAAAACTCCGGGGCGACGGCCAAATGACAGAAGTAGTCGATGGCCTTGCGCAGGTCTTGGCCGCCGTATTCCTTGTTGGCTGCGATCTTGGACATGGCAAAATCCGCTTGGCTGAGCACGACCCCCTGCGAATTGATGCGAATAAAAATCTCCGTCACCGTCTCGATGTCGAGGTCTGCCGCCAACTCGATAAGGCCGATTTGTTTCTTGGCGAATGCAAAGAGGTTTTCCAAAGCCTTGACCACCCGCTCCTGATTGACCTCGGGATTGGCTGCGAGGTAGGCACTTGTGAAGGAAAATGCCGTCGCACGCCCAGCCAAAACCTCCGAAATGTCAGGGATCCACTCCTTGTTTTTCAGGATTGCCGGATTGGCCACCTCAAACTTCTCATGCACGGGGTTGAATGCAATCTTGATCTTGACCCGTTGATAGTCCTTGTTCACCACATATTCGCCGAGGATCGCCGCGCGCAGGGCCGTGACCCGCTGCTGCCCGTCGATCAGGATCTTTTTGCCTGCCGACGTGCTCCCATCCTTGAGCCGAATGTTCGGATTGCGCCAAGCAACAAGGTAACCCACCGGAAAACCTTGGTACAGCGAATCCATCAGGTCACGCACCTTGGTGGTGTTCCAAACAAAAGGCCGCTGAATCTCAGGGATGGCAATCTCACCGGATTGCACCCAGGCAAGCACGGTTTCGATCAGCTGTTGGTTGACGGAGTATTTTTGGAGTTCCATGGATCAGGGTATTAGCTTTTGGTAAAGATCAAATCTCAATTTCCCGAGAGAAAATTTTCCAATCTCGGATTCATTCGCTGGAATGCGATGTCGTCTTCTAATTTCAGACAAGTCATGGTCTGTAATGATCGAATTTTTGATGCCAGGTAGAATCGGGTCCTTTCGTGATCTGCTTTGGGCCATTTGCGCAAATTCTTCATGAACCTGCTCTGCTTCATGGATATAATATTGATAGAGCTCTTCGAGACGATATAGACGAATCGTTTTCTTTGTGCGTTCCAAGTGAGCCTCCGTAATACAGAGGAGGTCAATCCTTTCAACCTGCGGCAGAAATAACCTTGAATCTGGGACTGTGTCAAACTCTGCCAACTGGTGAAAACTATCGGCATAAGGATGCAGGTGCGTGGAATATCCAACATTTGCATTACCCTTGAGACGTTGGTTGCAGACGAGGCAACTTGGGACAAGGTTGAAAAACGACATCGAAAACCATGGATGGGTACTTTTTTTATAGAAGTGGTCAATCTCAAAGAGGATAAGCTTCGTTGTTGAGGATGTTTTATTGGATACCTCTGCAAAAAGGTTGATGTTGCAATATGGGCACGTTTTGAAGTCTAGTTCATCCAAGAACCACTTCCTCCCAATTATTTGGTTGAAAGATTTATAGCCGAAGATGGTCTCTAATGCTTTCTTCCACCTCTTGGAGGCATCACTCTTTCCATCAAGTTGTTGTACATTGAGGGAAGCGGCGATCATTAATATTTCCTGATGCTTTGAATCAAATTGGTCTGGCCGGAGGGTAATCAACTGATCAAGGTTCGCAAAGTCATTTTCCACGAAATAGGATAGAAAATTCTTTTCCTTGTCGCTGAGACCCGATGGCATGGCCAAAAGCTCTGGGATAAGGTTATAGGGTGTTTTCTTAGAGGATGAATTCCGTAGCTTCTGTTGGAATTCCTTGGCAATTTTGGAATAGGACTTGCCATCCTTTCCTTTATCGAACTTAATCATTCTACCTGCCGTTTTTCATCGATCAACTGTAAAAGCTTGTACCGGACCGCCTCATCACCTACCATCCTTGCAAACTTCCGCATTTTGTCTTCCTCTTCTGTGGAGAAGGCTCGTCCTTCAATGATTGGGGCAAAGAATTCCTCCATCTTCTCTCTGGCGAATCCACTGAAATAAGTGTCCTGGATCCCAAAGGCTTTGCGATAGAGGGTAAATGGATCGCCTCCAAAGGTGTTGAAATCTTGAGTTGGCGTCAATACTGAAATTTCATCTTCTGCGGAGATTTTAAGAATTTGGACATGCTCCATGGGTAGGTCTGCCACTGTAAGGGGACTATGTGTCGAGAAGATAATCTGGGACTTTGTCCCGCTGATGATTTGGGGAACGAGCTCTACCAAGTTTTTCACAAGATCCGCTGCCACTCGGGATGAAAATGCAAACACGGCTCATCCAACAGGATGATTGGAAAGGGTGGTGCTACCTTCTCTTCTGCACTCTCTTCTTCAAGATCATCATTGGATAGGATATTACCGTAAATGGCTTGCGGATATGCAGCAAAAATTCGGGAAAGGATATTTAAAAGGGCCCATTCTCCACCACTTAGGCCCCAAGTAATTTCAAACATTACGTTACCTTTGAGCGCCTCAATGTAATACGGAAGAAATTTCGAAAATACTTCCAAGGCGATTTGGCATTGAAATACATCTCTTGCGTTCAGGAAGTCAGATGCTAAATTTCGGTTACCTAGGCGCTCATACCAGCCGATGGCTTGGTTCTCTTCAACGGCATCAATCAATTCGATAAATTTTAAATACGGTAATTGATCATACTTGATGTATTCTTCACCGACCCTGATTTCGTCTCTCAACGACTTTATAGCCGTCCTATATGCATCAATCATTGACAAATTGGGATCAGGTGCTTTCCACCTTCCTCCAAGCGGGTGGACACCTATATGAATCAAATGTCGAAATACTCTAGCTGCCATAGCCTCTTTCCATTCGGTCATGTCACCTGAAATACGCCATTTAGTTTCCGTTTTGCCCTCGGAGATGCATCTTTCCATGCGTTTTGTACACCAAATCAATGGATTCTCCTTCCCATCTTCTTGATCGAATTCTTTTCTCGAAGCAAACGGATTGAAATGCAAGCCGATCATTGCCATAGCCTTGGGCTGAAATGGCAATCGAACGTTATTGGTACGGGCCCAATCAAGAAAATCTATCTGTCGACGCAGATCACCGTACTGATGAGCCTTTAATTGATCGATTAGTGGGCTTTTGGAATACAATCGATGATCTTGCCGCAAGAGGCTTCGGGTTGAGAAATCAAGTCGACCGTGGTTGCTTGATGCACGCAAATCACGTTGGTAGACTGTGTTTGATATGAAAGCAATTCGCCTCTGATCATTCCAAATCGCATGGAATGACTTGTCATTAGCCATATCTATACGGGAAAATCTTTCATTCGAGACGCCACTTAACCCGGACACCGATAAGTCACCATATCCGCGCTGTAGAATATGGTTGCCAGATACAAGGACCATGTTCTCGTTGACATTCCCTATCCACTCCAGAATGAAGTTAAGCAAGGTCGTCTTCCCGACTCGGTTATCTCCAATGATTGCATTGATATTTGCAATACCCTCCCCAAAGAGATTTTCAATGTCGTACCATTCTTGATCTTCAACCGTTAGTCGTGATTCTAGCCAATCAAATGTAAACCGTTTTCCTGGAAGGAAGTTGAGTTGCAGGTTCTTCAACCCGCGAAAGTCGTGTATGTATAAATAGTCAAGTGTCATACCTTAATGTTTATCTCCCCTTCACAACCAAAATCTCCTCCGCCGTCAAGCCAAACAACCCATACACCAACACGTCGATCTCGGATTCAAGAGCCCGCGGGTCGGCAGGAGAGACTGCGGCCTTCATGGCAATCTCATCGGATTGCACCCACGCAGGCAAGGGTTCAATGAGTTGTTGATTGGCGAAGTATTTTTGGAGTTCCATTTGGGTGAAAAGTTATTGAATGGGTTTTCTACCTTGGCGGACGACGTAAACCCGATGTTGACATTCCATTTGTAATTTACTCAAGTTTCGCACCACTTCCTGAATCACGATTTTGAGGTACAGCCCTTGAAATTTGGATTTGAGCGATGATTTCAAGGTTCCAGAAAAAATCGTCAGGCCACCTTATCGTATATTGTGTTTTCCCAGTTGTCGGGATGGTCGTCGCAGGTCAGTGCGGACAGGATGGTTGTCAGCCTGCTGTTGAACCGGTCGTCGCTGAGTAGCCTTTCCATGGTTTCGTCGAGGTCGATGCTGAAGACCTGCTCGATTTCCTGCAGAAGCTGCCTCATGAGCCCCAGGATGCGTTGGTTCAGTAGCGCCTTGGTGGCCCGTTGTGCGCACTCCCTGAAGAGTCCTCCGATGGTATGATAGCTCCCGATGCGTTTTTGGTGGGCCAGGGTCAGGTACTGCATCATGCAGATGGTCACAGCGGCGATTTGCGCGTCGAAGTCCCTGGACTGGCAGTTCCCCAAGCCCAGAAGCTGCTTTGACTCCTTGAAGTAAACTTCTATCGTCCATCTGATTGCATAGATATCGAAGGCCTTGGTGAAGGACAGGCTTTGGTCCGTGGTCAGCAGCAGGCGCTCGCTCGTGTTGCCGTGGCGGCGGGTGAAGAAGAGCCTCAACGGGGTGCCCTTGTAGGCCACGTCCACTTGGATGTACTGCATCTTGAGTGTGCGGCACCGTGTCCATTTGGCCCCAAGGAGCTTCTTCAACGCTGCTCCCGAGTATTCCAGTCCCTTGTACAAGTACTTGCGCTTGTCGTTCTTGCACTGCCCCACAAGGTGCCCGACCATTTTGGACTGCGCCACGAACTTGACCAGCTCATCGCACACGAACCAGCTGTCGACTAGCAGGTAATCCGCAACGATACCGTGTTTGCCCGCCCGCTTGATCATCTTTATTGTTGCGGAGATCTTGTCAGTGTCCAGTTCTGCGATGCGGGACTTGCCAGGGGACCAGTCGGGCCGGGTCTTGGCAAACTGCCTCCTGAAGTCCTTCAAGCGCAGCCCGAACGGCCTTTTCTTGTCCTTGCCACGTTCCCTGTGCACCGAGAAGTCAACGGGAATGAAACTCGTTCCGTCCCAAAACCCCACCACAAGGTACTTGAAGCCGAGCACGTAACGGTGGATCACATGGTCAAATAGCATGCCCACACCCTCGATCCGGCGACCAGTCTTCTCTCCGATCGTGTCATCCACCACCCAACATCTAGGACTAGAAGGCGAAGCAGATCCTAATGCCTGCGAACCGGAGAGGAAATGCTTGACGAAGCCGAAGTAGAGCTTGCGCCAATCGACCAGCGGGTTGTTGAGCAGGCGGTAAAACGTGTCCTTCTTGGCCAGACTCAGAGAGGCGAATGAGGACTCAAGGAAGGAATGGATATTGAAGATCCCGAGCAAAGGCATCAAAATCAGCAACTTGAGTACGCCGGCTGCCTCGAATCCCTGAGATTTGAGCGCACTGAGGGGCTTCAAGGTAGATTTGACCCTTTTGCCATCCATGAATCCGATGATGCCCGCCACAGGCGCCTGTGCATCCTTGGTCAGGGATTTGATTTCTGAGATGTTGAGTGTATCTTTGATAAGTGGTGTTTTTGGACTGATTTGGACTTTAAGTTGTAAGAGCCTCAAAGTTAATCAATTAGCCTATAAAACACCACTTTTTTATTATGCACAATCAGTCCTCAAATGGCATAATTTGAGGGTGCGAAACTTGAGTAATTTAGATTTACCTTACCAAATTTTCTGCACTTTCTTTGAGGTCAATGGGCAATTGATTGACAGGGGGCTCATAGTGCATTCACAAATTTATCACCATTCCAAAGAAATTTACGCTCCATTTCTGCTTCGCCCTGTGCAAAGAAAATAAATTTACCGTCAACAATTTCAGCAGGAGCGTACCCTTCCAACTTATTGATGACTTCCCAGTTCTCAGCCCTTTTCCAGCCATCTATCATGGCCGGCGGATGGTATTGAATTACCAATAGTTTGATCCAATTTCGCTCTTCAAATTTGGTCCTGAAGGCCAGTACAATTTGTTCCGCCCTCCCCTGCTTCAAAGGCGAACTGACCAATTTGAACAAAAGACTTGTCTTGTTTGTATTTTCAGGCTGCACCCAGACAGGGAATTTCTTTCACGATCGGCATTTCAATCAGCCCATTTTTGAAAATAAGCATGAATTGAATGCGGTCTTGTTCTTCGTTAAAACGAACGGAAATACCAGTAGGACAGATTAATTTGAGGTTCCCCAAACTAGCTCGGTAGTTGATGGACTGCCGGGGCGAGGAAAATTAAGCAAAGTACTTTGATGAAGACCTTTAACAAAAGTCCCTTTACGCTCAATACCTGTTGGTATTTCATGTGTCTCCCCCTCCTTTGCGGCTGCGGGTGCTCCGTCTACTTTTTTCCTGAAAGCTCTAATAGTTCCTTCACTCTGGTTAAAAACTGGTCCTTTTTTTTGTTCCAACGACCAACATGTACATTTTCCTCTATATTCAAGGCTTTGCAAGCGTCCACCCGCAATTGGTCAAGATTTCCAGCATGATCGATTCGCATTGACTGATTTGGATTCAATAGTACTGTGCTTTTGCCAGGTTCTAACGGTGGAATGATCACAGGGAGTACGGTGATATCTGGCAATGCCCATGCGGCACCAAGCTCAACAAGGCACATTTCACTGGCTAAATAGTTTGGGCTGATCAACGCAAAAACTACTTTGCAGCCCTTTAGCGCATCAAGAATACTGTGCCTCCACTCGTCACCAGTGATGATTTTCATCCCTTCCAGTGTACTGCAAAAAATGTCTTTGTGCGTCACCTCTAAACCTAAGCAAAGAAATGAATCTACAAAATGGTCAACGATGGCCTCATCCTTAGATGCGTGGCTAATGAAAATTGGTTTCGTGCTCATAGCTTTTAAATCATTTGACTCTTGGGTTGCTGCTCTCTGGGCATCTGCCTCGAGTTGAAGCTTTTTGATTTCGGAAAAGGTGTTGTGGTGTAAAACGGGCTTTAGGTGATAGAATGGCCCAGGTAAACTATTTGTAGGTGACGCTTCATTGCAGAAGTAGGGTAAGACCTCCGCAGCTAAACTATCCAAATAGCCATGTAATTCTGAAGGGATTTCTTCTTGTGTCATTGGCAAGGCAAAGAACATGGATGCGGGTCCTGCAAATCGCAACATTTTAATCCGCAACTTATCGAGCAGCTCCAACTGCCAATCATCGTATCCAGTAAGGTCAATTGCTTCAGTTACCATGTGCAAATTATTTAAGAAAGATACCTATCAAGATGGTCATGCAAAACAGCATCACCAGGATTGTTCAAATAGTCATTAAGAAGTAGTACAGGACTTATCTCCTTGGGTATTTGACTAAGGTCAACATTTTTAATGAGTTGGTATTTGGTAATGTAGCCCTTTGTCCACCAATCTTTACCAGCAGTGCCAAGACTGTTGTAGTAAAACATCCGCTGCTCCTCGTCAGTTAGTTGAGCTCTAAAAATCTTGGCAAATCGTTTTTTTTCCTCATCGCCAAACGCTGGAGAAATGAATGAATCCAACTCTCCGATCATTTGATAGGCGTGTCTAAAGTATTTACTGAGCTGACTAGAATACCCGCCAAGTACTCGCGGAATGTTGTAGGCACCTGGTATTTTGTTATAAATCTCTTCAAACTCTTTTAGAAATTTATTTCCGACACTTGGCTGGAATTGTCGATTCACAATATCCAGTAAACAGTCATTGTAATTGTATTCTTCCTTCGGATTCATCAGACCCTCAATTGGAGAGGAAAGTGCCTCCTTTGCCTGTCGTATTTCGAGCGCAGCTCCCATAAAGACCTTGTCAGAAGCTTCTCCAGCAATTTCAAATGGTAGGTCAATTAGAATAATTTTCTTGTCAGATAAAAGTTGGTGAAGTTTGAAGATTAGCTCAAATTCGGTGGTGTACAACTTGACGATTTCGTTCTGGGTAAACTCTTTCTCAACCCCCCAATTTGGAATATGTTGGTTTGATGAATATTCAAATGGCTTTGCTTTCGTTTTCAAGGTGCCAGCATTCTCCCTATGAATTCTAAGCATGTCCCAAAAACGCTGCTCAAATCGGTCTATTCGCTGCCGTTCCTTTTGCTCCTCAAGGTCCTTTTCCTGCTTATCCAGCCGAGCATTTTGGGAGACATTGGTTTGGTACTGGATATAAAAACGCAGCAAACGTCAGAAAAGCCCCAATCAAGCCGATAAACGGTGCCATGATGCCCCCAAAATAATCGCCTACAGGTCCAAAGTTGCCGAAACCCGTTCCCTCGCCGGATTCAGACTCGCCTATGATGATCAAGCCAAATAGCCATCCAACTGCTACGAAGCACAGGCCAATTGCAAGAATGCGGAGGACAACACCAAACCATCGTTTTGGCTTCCATTCTCCCATGTCATCTAGGAATGCAAGCCAGTCGCCGCCATCGCAAAGAACCCCAGATAGATAATTGTATAACTTTCTCATTGCTGGCCTCCCCCCTCCACAACCAAAATCTCCTCCGCAGTCAAGCCATACAACTCCAACACCAACGACTCCCTCAGTGAGTCGAGGTCCTCCGAGAAGGAAATCTCGTTGAGAGTATGCCGGATGATACGTTTCTTCATGTGCTTGAAATAAAGAATTTACAGAATCACACTACATGGTGAATTCCTGCTAAGTTATAGCAGATTTCTTGGAATTCGTGCGGGAAATTTTGCGGCGTCGTCGGCGCTACCCAGCATGCGGTGTGAGCGCCGACGACGCTAATGGTCGGTCGCGGTTGAAGGTTTTTGGGGGCCGGCAGCTCCGCTGCTCCCTCCCGTGCTCACGAAAATCCAAACTTCAAGCGCCGCCATCCAATCGTCAAAGCCCCCAAAACTTCGCTCCAAAAAGCTTCAAAAACAGCGTTTCCGGCGATTGGAGACCATTTTCGCCTACTTTGCATCACGCAAGAGGTTCCTTCCTTGGATTTTACATGTTGCCGAACATGAATTCTCATGTTGTCGACCATGGATTCTCATGTTGTCGACCATCGACGCCCAGGTTGTCAAACGTGGACGCACTGGTTGTCGACCATGGACGCTCAGGTTGTCAAACGTGGACGCCCTGGTTGTCAAACGTGGACGCACTGGTTGTCGAACGTGGACGCACTGGTTGTCAAACGTGGACGCACTGGTTGTCGAACGTGGACGCACTGGTTGTCAAACGTGGACGCACTGGTTGTCAAACGTGGACGCATTGGTTGTCAAACGTGGACGCACTGATTGTCAAACGTGGACGCACTGGTTGTCAAACGTGGACGCACTGGTTGTCGAACGTGGACGTTCGGGTTGTTGCGTTTCGGCGGGGAACTTCACACGCATTTGCGGGGATCTGTTGTGCATCAGCATGGTAGTTTGCGGGTCGAATTCGGGTTTTCAGGATATTTGTGGGTGGATGGAGGATTCCGAAGGGTGCAGATGAAGCGTTTTTTTGCGCGCAGGTGGGGAAAAATGCCTGTCGGTAAGATTAGCAGTAACCGATCAATTGATTCCCGTCCCGGAATAGCGCATTTTCTGGTGGCCGACATACGATCGTGTTGCCCAAAGGTCCCGATAAGCATATTTTGTTTTGCGGGATTCGGGAGCGGAAGTAGGCTCCTCCATTGCTGCTTGGGACTGGACGGTGATTGGTTCGGTTCAATGAATGCGTTTCCGTCGCTTTCGGTGGAAAGCTGAATTGGTCCCCATCAACGCTGCGAGCGGCAGGAAACCTGAATGCTCCAATGCTCGCCTTCGCGCGAAAAAGCCTTTCATCCACCACAAAACCTTAACTTCCCGCAAAATTGCATTTCAATCGAAGAGGGAATAAGACGCAACACGATGGAGGCGAATCAAATCGAAATTTCAGGGTGGAAGTTTGCCAAAACGGCCATCGGCGAGCGATTTGGAATGTGGGTGGATGCTGCAGATTGCTGCGCCTTGCAAGTGTACCTGGATTGCAGATTCCGCAACCTCACTGAAGCATGGGTGCATCAGAAGCTTGCCTCACTTGCGATCGGTGTCAATACGCAGGCCCTCAATTATTCTGTAATGGCGTATTCAGAAGCCCACTTGACGCCCACCGAAGACGATCCAAGCATCGCAGCCTATCTTTCCCGACCGCAGCAACCGTATCGCGGGCCATTTTATGTATTTTCTTTTCTGACCTGCGAAGAATTGACCATTGTGCCCCATCCCGTCTGGAAAGCAATTACCGAGATCGCTGTCAAACACCACCTTGAATCTCAGGATCCTCCGCTTTCGGCAGTCGAAACAAGCCTGACTCCCGAAGAATTGCGTCAATGTTTTCGCGAATTGGGCCTTCCCCTGCAATTCCGGCAATTTCAAGATATCCGATGCGGGATCATTGAAAGCGGCGTCGTGCGCTATACGCGGATCATCGACCCCGCTTTGGAAGCCCTGAATTGGCTGTACTTGTACATGGAACAAATGATTCCGCCCTACAACCTGACGATGGAATGCATTCGAAAAGGACAAGGATTCGGAGGAAAAGGGATTGAATGTCAGCCCAATGCCCATGAACCAAGCGAAGATGCAGCCGACACAAGATCTTGGACAATCTCGGTGGATTGGGTAAAGGAACCCGTCGTCATGACGCAGGCTAAATTGCTGCAACTCCTGGACTTTCTGATGTTTGTAGATTAGGTCGGGGAAGCGTGATCCTACGCGCAACACATCATTGATCACGAAAAAGCTTCGATGTAAACCGTTTAGCCCTATCTTCACCTCTCCATGTACCTCCAAGAAAACACAGATGCCGCCAAGGCGATGCGCAGAAACATTGCCCGATTGTTACGCTCAGACAGCGGTGCCAATCGAGACCTGGCATTTGAGATGATCAAGGCCGGCGGTATGCCGCTTGAGGTCTTGATAGATGTTTACCACCTTTACCTTCAAACTTGGGGTCAATCGAGCTCGCTTTCCAACGAACGCGCAGGGAGTTTGCCGACAACTTGCTCAGCCAAGCACTCCCTGACCGCATCTTCCAAACCATCAAACGGTATTTGGCGGGACTTGATTTACCCTATGGACGAAGGCATTTTATCTTTCGTGGAAATGACTTTTTTGACATGCTGATCGCCGACGGAATTGCGGACCTGAATCGCCTCGTCGAATGTTGGCAGGCATCCGATACTTGGTTGGAGTTTACCGACTTGACGCTGTTTCTGCTGCAACATGTGGACGCCATCGACAAAAACATTTTCATCGATTCAAGGCTTCCAAAGCATCAATTGCACCATCGCGCGATGCGGGTTTTGCTGGAATCCGAAGACGTTGGATTCAACAAAAAGGCATTTGTAGCGCAATATATCAAAGACAATATCCTCGATTTGTCCCATACCGGTTTGGAGGAATTGCCGCCGATTTGCTTGGATTTTCCGGAAGTGGATACCCTTGTGTTGGATGGAACGAACATTCGGCAGTTGCCGGAGACGCTGTTGATTCGACTCAAGGAAATACGCTGCAGCCACAAAAGGCGACGTGGCTTTGAACGGCAAATTGCAGCCATGCCCTCACAGGATTTTTTCAATGCGACCCAGCTGACGCTCAAAAAGGCCGAATTGGATTTCGCTGGCAAAAATTATGCAGGGACCATTCAGAAACTCCAATCCATCGAAGACCGCGTCCAACTGCCGTTGTTCTCCGTTGAAATCATCTCTAAATTTTGGGAAACCTATTTTAATGCGGCACTCGATTCAGGGAGGAAAGAATTGGCAAAGGAGATCTTGAAAAAAGGTTTTGAGCGAATTCCCGATAAGTTCGGACCCTTGCGTTGGAAAAATTGGGCTGACCGTATGCTACAATTTGTATTGGAAGGCAGCATTGAGGAATGGAAATCGGTTATGGCGCCTTATCAGCTGACAACGCATCCATTTCCGCAGTTTCTCAACCTGGAAAACCACCACTTTTGGGTCCATGCCTTCCGCACCACCGTCTCTCAAAAAAGATTCGACGATGCACGTCGGCTTTTGCCATTGGCCATTGCTCACGCAGGCGACGGCTTCCTGCACCGCTTTCCTTGGTACCTGTATTTGAAGCACTTGCATGAAATTGGCGATACCGACGAGATATTGGCAACGTTGGCGCAATATCCCAAACAATTTTGACAAATGCACAAATTTTGGAGTCAATCAGAATCCCGAATTGGTGAAATCAATACCATATTGATCACAGCGTTTTTGAAAAAGGGAAACCTTGCGGAGGCAGAAATATTATGTTCATCGATGATTACCCACTTCCATCAAATTCCAGCGGCACAAAGGGACAGGCTGATGTACCATTTCAATTGTGCACAGCGCAATGCAGTGGCTGCCTATCGTTTTCTTGCAGAAATTTACGCAGAAGATCGCCCAGAATGCGCGCAATATTTCCAGGAAATGGCGGCAAAATATCACCGCCCAAGGCCAAGGTACCTGCCGCTGCTCGAACAGGTGTTGGCAGACGTGAATCACGAATACGCTCCCGAGGTTTGGGCGGAGTGTGGAGCGGCCCAAAGTATTTGGAAAACTGAAGGCGCTCATTCCGCAGGATTGGAAAAAATTGGAAGTGCGATGGGCTGATTTGGAGGTCTTTGGAAAGCGGCACCTCGCAGATTTACTCCGAAGCTTGAAGCATGTCCACAGCAAAAAGCTGCTCGTCCAAATGCTTACCGACGCGGATGCATCCGTCGGAGCCGCCGCCGCGATCGCGATGCTCGAATTGGATTTCCGATGGAATCCCAAGAAGGCGATTGTGGCCGAAATACAGCGCCACCATGCCAACAATTCCGGCTTCGAGCAGGAACAAATTGGAAGGTTGTTGTCTAAACTCAAGCAATAACAGGCAGCCCTTCCGTTTTCTTTGGATGTTGTCCATTCCTTCCATTAAAATTCCCAATTTGCACCTACGGTTTGTCCGATATGTTGGCAATCACCGCATGAAACGATGAAAAGAGCGATTCCACAGTTTTTCCTCCTTTGCCTTCTCCTGCTCCTCGCCCCCGCATGTGGCCGCGAACTCACTGACGCTGAGCTGCTCGCACGCGACCGCGCCGAACTCGTGGACCACCTCAACAGCCACAAGGTGCTCTCCTACAAGTTTTGCAAGTTGATTTTGCGTTCGGCGAGTATGCCGGGTTCCGAGGATCCCAAGACCCGCGAATTTTTGGCGGTGGCTTCGCCTTTGTATGCGCGCCTGCTCAAGGCCGACCGCGTGGGCTATGCCGAACTTGGCGTATCCGACTACATTGGGCTCTACACCGACTACCTGAATTTCAGGGACTTCGTATTCGAAACTGACGAAGATGTTTTCCCGACGGTGACCGAAGCCTTGATTCTCAGCTACCATGCAGGCCCGGAGGAAGCAGCCTTTCGGCTGAACAAAGACGAAAAATTGCTCTACCAAAATGTCGAACATGCAGCTTTAAGCGGCTTGGTGATGCTGAGCAAGGACTTGGGCCGTTCGATTGCCCTCTACGAATGCGCGGAGACCGAACCGCAATTCCTGCCCGACGGCGAAGCCAAAACCCTGCTGCAATTTTACCGTGGTTTCATCTTTTTCCAGGCCGGTTTTTATTACATTTCGCAGGAGGCACTTTCGACGAATATTGAATGGCTGACTGCTCATGCAAAATTGCCGCTGCCATTTATGCAGGAGACCTTCGACCTCGACAAACTCTCGACCGTCAAGGCCCATATTGCGTTCCGCGGATTCAATTATCTGATGCGGGGTTTTGACCGCACGATGATGGAACGCGAGATCGACGAGGAACGTGCCTTGGACGATTTCGAGCATTTTATTGCGGATGCCAAGGAGGTGGGACTCGACAACGAATTGGTTTGGGTGGTCGAAGCCTATCTCTACATGAAACGCGAAGAACATGAGAAGGCCATCGTCGCGCTGAAAAAGCTCAGGGCCAGCCCCTTGCTCTCCGAAGACGAACGCGAATCCATCACCGAAACCATCAGCTACCTTGACGACCGCGAAGCCGGAAAGGCCCTCAACAAGGTCTATGACAACGTGTTTATGGGCAAGATTGTGGTCACCTATATGTTGGCAAAACTCAAGGACGTCGATTGGCAAGCGCTGATGAAGGAGCACAATGTCCCGCATACGGATGAAATATTCAGCACCGTCGACAATTTGAAAACCACGATCCAAAACATTGACCGCTACACCGACAGCGACACCCTCACCAAAGTCGGTTTGGAAGTCGGCACAGAAGTCGTAGAAGGCGTCGAAGAAGAAAGCAAAAGCCTCTGGCAAAAGGCCAAAGATTGGTGGAATGATTAGGGAGGAAATTCAATTCAAAACCTAACGCGATATGGAAAATGCAACGACACATTTCTGGGCAGGAACATTTGACAACAAGGAATTGTTTGACGCATTCTACGCCGAAAAATACCGGGCATCCACGACGCAACCCGTGTCAAAATTCGCTGCGAGTCAATCGCTGACTTGGCTCAACCACGACTTGGTAGAGGCAGGATTCGAAGCCGAAGGCGCGACCATTCGAGAAAAATTCGAGCGCTAGTCCTGGGCCAAACTCTGGATGGATGAATTCGAAAAGCGAATCCAGGCCCAAGGCATCACGGAGGTCAATACACTGATCATGGCATTTATGGACAAGGAATATGACCCGATCCGCACCCCCAAAGCGATCCAACAGCCCGGGATCAACATGGCCTACCTCGGGAAAATAATCTTTTGATGCGTTCCTTCGAAGGGGTTCCAAGGAACCGAAATCGATGCACAATTCCACCTTGGCCCGGAGGGCAACACAAAACGAATCCCCCCGCCGCTGCGGGGGTGAAGTATGGTAGAAACGTCAGGGATGAGCGTTCGCCAGCGGCCCGGGCCGAGCTGACGGACGAATGAAATGGTTACATTTCGCTGATCTACCATACTTTCTCAGCTGGCCCATCTGAAAACATTGATTATCAATTAGCTTCATTGTTCATTTGTCAATTCTCATTTCTCATTTCTCATTTCTCATTTCTCATTTCTAATTCCTCATTTCCCAATTGACTTCAACATCGCCAAACTATTCGCCTCCAAAACAGCCCCATTTTGCAAACGAATTTCCACCTTTCCCATACGCTCCGGAAAATGTTTTCCGATCATCGCGACGACGCTACTCACTGCCCAATCGTAATCAATGGCACTGCCGCCGACGATTTCAAGGACATCAATTTCTGCGCGAATTGCGGTTTTGTTTTTGTCGTCCCAGATGTTGAAGGCATATTCTCCCGCTTCCGTCCTTGCCTGTGTGGAGCCGCCAATTTGCCCGACTGCACGTTGCACCTCGCCAAAAAGGGTCGATGCCTCCCCGCAAACTTTGCAGGTCAGCCACCACCAACCGCTTTGGGCCTGTGCAAGCGGGCGGCTTTTGCAGCGGGGGCAATAGACGGCCGGGAACATCCGTTTGTGCGGCATTTGGGGGAGCAAAAGCAAGTCGATTTGTTCTTCCAAGCTAGCCAAAGTCTTGCCGTCCATCATGTGTTTGTCGTGCGCCTTGGAATAAACAGGACGTTGGAATTGGCGATAGGTCGTCAACAATTGCGGCAGTCCTTTCAGATTATTCCCGAATTTCCGCGAATGCATGGCCTCACATTCTTCGAGCGCACCTTGGACAGCCTTCCGAACGGCTTCATTTTCACTTTCTGCGAGCCGATGTAGCTCGGCAACAGCGGATTCGGATCCGATTCGCCCCAAATATTTTGCTGCAATCACCTGGAATTCGACATTGTCTTCTGCGGCAAAGGCAGCCAATGCAGAAACGGCGGCTTCGTGATCGACCATGCGACTGATGCGCGCCGCGGCGATCCTTGCGAGTTCGATGGCAAGCGGTTCGAAATAGTTTTCGGATTCAATACGGAAAAACAAGATGATCAGCCCTATCCCCAGGATCAGACTGGGTACGGCAAAAAATGTCCATCCCGCATTGGCAAACGTCAAAATGATAATTGCAGGCAACAAAATCAAGCCGATCCCAACCTCGAGGCGCCATCTCAACATGGGCAGAAAAAATTGCAAACCAAAGGGCACACGGTCCCATCTGCGGACCCCTGCCCTGCCCAAAATGCGATAGCTCGCGCTCTGCGCATCCCTGAACAGCCATTCGAACAAGAACATCTGCAGCATCATGCTCAAGCCAAATCCCATGATGATGGGCACGACAATGCTGGTTGGGTCTTCCATTTCCGAGTTTTCAAAGGCCAATTTACATGCAAACCACGACTTCCGAATGCCCAAGCAACAGATTCCAAGGCTTGTCCTTCCTGACTTTGCAGTTGAGTTCACCGCGGTGTTCTTTTGGTCGCTACTCCCACAGTATTTGCCTACTGATCCGTGGTAAATTGCTGATAGATTGCTGATGTTTCCCATCCCCATCCGTTCCAAAACCCCTCTAATTCCCCAAATAATCCCCTCTTGACCTAAACTCTTGGGAACGGATCAAGCGGTTAACAGAACCACCCTGCCCCAGCGGGGCGACACCGAAACGCAAAAATGATTCCCCAGCACCCAAGTTAGATTCCTTCCTCACCCGCCCAGACCAAAAATCCCTACCTTCGCAACATTGTTTTTCCATTTTCCATTAGCTTCGCTGAACCCTTCGGGTTTCTCCATTCTCAATTCAATGTCGTTAAGTTAAGGCATTAGTTGAAAAATCTGGGGATAAGCCGACAAAATTGGCGTCTGGGATCTCGCTATTTTTAAGGGGTATATAGGGGCTGTCGTTGGGCGGACTCTGTCTCAAGAAAAGCGAGTAGATTCATTTGACAAAATAAAAGGAAAACTTGATGAAAAAGCGTTTAAAGCCCGTTACAAAGACGGTTTTTCGGGGGTTGCCTCCCGAGATAGATTGCTGACATTCAAGAATTTAGTTCTATTCATCATTATGGCGACCAAACGGGCCATCCAACGTGAGCTGGACGAGTTCTATCGAGCAATCTCCAGCGGCGACTTCTCCATCCGGGCAGTGAGTAAGTCGGCGTTCTCCCAGGCGAGGAAGAGCCTCGACCCTGAGGTTTTCACAGAGCTGAGCCAGACGCTGCACGACTCGTTTTATGGCGAGCAGGCTTATCTCACCTTCGACAACATGCGCATGCTGGCCATCGACGGCTCACGATTGAACTTGCCTCGGCATAAAAGCACGTTGGAAGCTTTCGGCGAAGTGGGCTACGGGCCAAATGCAGACGCACAACGCATCCAGGCGCAATGCTCTTTCCTATATGACGTGCTCAACCTTACTGTGCTTGACGCGCAGATCGAACCGCTGAGTGTCGGAGAGAAGACATTGGCTTACAAGCACCTGGAGAACGTGAAGCAGGGAGACTTTCTCCTGATGGACAGGGGCTACCCAAGCATAAGGCTGTTTTTCGAACTCGTGTCTAAGGGCGTGCAATTCTGCGTACGCATGAATGAGCACTGGTGGCGCACGGTCAAGGAATTCGAAGCCACTGGCCAGCAGGAGGGCATCGTTCGTTACAAGCTGGGCGGCAAAGCGCGGCAGGCATTGAGGCACCTCGGCGAAATCGTGGACAAGGAGCTGGTTTTCAGAATCGTGTGCGTGACTTTGGACAACGGGCAAAAGGAGTACCTATGTACAACGCTGGCCGATGCCCAACGATACCCACACGAGATGTTCGCCGAACTCTATCACTGCAGGTGGGGTGTAGAGGAGGCTTTCAAGTTGCTCAAGGAAAGAATCGGGATCGAAGCGTTCACAGGTAAGACTGCGATCGCGGTGCGACAGGACTTTCACGCCAAGGTCTTCGCAATGAACATGTTTGCAGTCGTGGCATTCCCCATCGAAGAGCAACTGCGCAACGAAGAGGAAAAGGAGCGCAAGCATCCACGCAAGCTCAACAGGAGCTCCAATATGGGCTCATTCCTCACTTCGGTGACAGCGATTTTCATAAAAGGGCTCGTAAAGGAAGCAATTGAAGCCTTTGACCGGATCGCCTTGAAGACCACAGAGATCGTAAGAAAGGGTAGAAAAAACCCAAGAAAACACAAAATAAAGCAGCCTCCGGCTCAAGCTTACAAGGTAATGTAGCTTAACTTAACGACATTGATTCTCAATTCTCAATTCTCCATTCTCAATTCTCCATTCCCCTCCTCTTGACTCGAAAACAAAACATCATCGCCACGATCCAAGCACTGCTCCAGCAAAATCTGGCGGAGGCGCAGCTTGCCCTCAGCACGACGCAGGCATCCTTGGGCAATGAAACCAAAAGCACCGCGGGCGACAAGTACGAAACCGGCCGCGCGATGGTGCAAATCGAACTCCAGAAGATGGCCGATCAGCGCGACAAGATCGACCTGCAATTGCAGACCTTGGCCCGCGTCGATCTGCATCACACGGCAGATGCCGTCGAATTTGGTAGCCTTGTCACAACGGACAAAGAATCCTATTTCGTCGCCATCGGCCTGGGCAAGGTTCCCTTCGAAGGGCAAATTTGTTATGCCATTTCCCTCGATTCGCCCATCGGCAAAGCCCTCAAAGGCAAAAAATCCGGCGACAAACTCCAATTCCAGGGCCGCGAAATCGTCATTCGCACCAACGAATGAAACGCTATACTCGAAGCATGCAAAAACATCTCTCCCATCAAATTGGTGCCCCTCCCCCAAAATTTTGCCACGAAGGCACGAAGACACCAAGCCAAGCTCATTCTTCTTTGTGCCTTTGTGCCTTCGTGGCCTGAATTCAAAATGGAAGTAGATGGCGGCGTGTAGTTTAGCAGTTAGAAAGTAGCACATAGCAGTTTTGAACAGTTAGCAGTTTTGAACAGTTAGCAGTTAGAAAGTAGCAGTTAGCAGTTTTGAACAGTTAGCAGTTAGAAAGTAGCAGTTAGCAGTTTTGGGCTTGCTAAGGCGACGTCGTGAATGGTTGCAAAACCCAAACCTCCGCGCCCGCTGACCTTAGCGCCCTTTGCGTTGAATTCGGCCAATCTAAATGCAAGGGCGCAAGGATTCGCAAAAGATGCAATGCACCAACTCACTCAACCACAAACTTCCCAACTCAAACTGCTAACTGCTAACTGCTCATTGCTAACTTCCCCCCCTTCCCCTGATGAATTTTCATTAACTTGCTCCTTGTTTAAAGGCATCAAGAAAGTGACTTCACCCGATTCCCTCAAATACCTCGACGGCCGCGCCGCTTCCATGTTGGCCTTGCTCAAAAAGCAAGACATTGAGTCGCTTGCCACGAGTTCGGCCAAACGCCGTTTCTTCCGCATCGAATTGGAAACCAGTGGCATCGATCCTGATCGTGTGACGACCGCGCATGTCGAGGCGGCCAAGGCTGCCGGCTGCACGTCCCTCGCCACATGGCTCGACAGCCTGCGCAAGCTCTGCGAATATGCGGGTTCCGAGGCCCGTCGCAAATGGAATCCTGCCGCAACCGCATCCGACCGCGCCTCCCAGGTTCCTATTGCCAGCGATTGGTTCCTGCAATCCACCTACCTCCCCGAATGGGATGAAATGGACTTTCTGAGCCGCTGCGAATCGATTTGGACCGGAAATGGCTTCACCGGCGAAGGCATGATGTTCACCCGCATCTTCAACTACCGCGTGAAAATGCTCACCGGCTACGAAGACGGGCTGCGCCTTGTTTTGCTTCTCACCGAGGTCGGCACGTATGTACCCCCACTCGATTTACTCAACCGTGAACCCGCCAAAGTGGAACCCATCGACCTTGTTCGCCGCAGCAATGCCTTCGACGGAAGGGAACCCAACGACTATTCCATGCTCATCCAAGTGCCGATGGGCAAACCCGAATGGGCATTTTCGTTCTCGGAGATCATTCCGCAGCCGTTTGAGAAGCTGATCGGCATTCTTGGGAAGGAAGCTTTTCATCAGATCATGGAAAAGATGGGTTATGCCTATCCGGTAACCGAATTTGACACCTATGTCGGCGACGATGATTTGATGCTCTATTTCTATTGGCGTAAGGACGAAGTCCCCGGCGCGCGCAAATTGATTTTGGTCGGCATGGGCGAATTTCAGCCGGGACGCTACATTGCGAACATTGAAGGCTTCTGGCGCGTGTTTGGCGCTGACAATTAATTCATTATCAAGAAAAGAATCTATGAGTACGACAACAGAAACCAAAACCTGGAGCAAAGGCAAACGAATGCTCGTCCTGGGTGGCATCGGCCTCGCGGCTGTGCTGCTGCTCGTTTACTGGAACTACACCACGTTTTTTGGCGGATTGATGAGCGCCGATCCCAAAAGTCTGGATTGCGTCCCAACGATGGGCATTGTGACCGACATCCACGCAGCAGGTGGCGGATCCAAAAAGTCGCGTGAGACCTACCACATGACCTACGAATACAAGGTTGGTGACAATACCTTCAAGGAAAAGAGGAAGTCACGTATTCGATTTACAGCCGGTCGCGCCTCGGCGCCGAGGTGGAAATCTGTTATATGAAAGACAAGCCAAGCCGTTCGGCCGTGATCGGCAACGACGTGCGCGGGCAAAGTTATTTCATCGTGGTTTTGGCGGATCTTGCCATTCTGATTGCGCTTGTTTTGGTCATTCGGGCCGGCATCAAACGCAGAAAAAAGGCCGCCACGGCAGCGGTTTAAGCGGAAAGGGGCAGCAATTCGCTAATTTTGTCTCGTCCAATCGGGAAGGAAAATGGTCAAAAGAGAAGTCTTTTTTGTGGAATCAGGGGATGCCGCAGTGGCATTCCGGGAGGCTAGGATTGCCAATTTGGGTGCTGCTTCAGCAATCGCAAAGTACCAAGCGCAGCTTTTCCTGGCCATCGCGGGCTACGGGCGCGGGGATGCACTCGCGGATGTGCGTGCTGCAGTGCGCAAGGCGGTATTACATCTGGAATCTGATTCGGCGACGACAACAGTACCCTTTGACTTCCAAGATCATGCCAATTTTATGCGGCGATGTGGGGACTGTCCCTGAGTATGCTGTTTGGCGATCCTTCGAATGCGTTTTTGGAGCGCGGTGCGGGGCAGGACGCGGTTTTTGATATGCTCCTCAAGTTCACCGGGGCAGACATTGTCCCAACGGAAAAGTTGATTCGGCCCCTCCCCTATGCCCATTGGCTGAAGGCGGCGGCGGATCCCAAAAATGCAGCGGCGGAAATTCAGGAGTACTTGCGTTTGTGGTATGCGGGGATGTCCCAAACACCTTGGCACGATACGCATATTCACCAGGATCCTGCGTTTTTCGGGTATTGGGCCTTCGAATTGGCAGCCTTGGTCAAGGCCGCAGACATCAGCGACAGCGGATTTTCCGACAATATTTTCTACCCCCGCGACTTGGTGCATCAGCGGCTGTTTCGCACGTGGCTCGACGGTGCCGAAGGGGAGCAGGAACGCCAAATCCACGGATTTGCGGCAGCGCAGGAAAAACTCGAGGCAGCAAAAGCGACCTTGTTGGCATTTTTTGACGGCACCTTGCCGCAAGACAACAAATCCGCCAAGGCCATGGGCAACAGCCTCAAAATGATGTCGCAATTGCTCGGCCTCTCGGCCGAATCACTCAAGGAAAAACCTGAATTGCTGCGCGTCGGCATGACGCAACTTCTGCGCACGATGCTTTCGATTTCCAAGGATGCCTTGGACACGGTTGATGCCAAAAGCGAAGATGCAAAACGACGCTTCGCAGCGACCTTCAAAGAAATCCAGGAAAAACTCGGCGGCGAAGGCAGCGATCTTGCCGAAGCCTCCAAAATTCTCGCCGAACATGCCGACATTTCCGGCGAGGGCGTAGACCCCAAACAGCAAGTCGAAGCCGCAAAAACGCGATTGGAGACCGTCAACGAGGCCTTTTCGGGCATTCTCAAAGATCAATCCCTCGACCTGCAGCAGTTTTTCGAGGGAATCGACCGCCTGTTTCAAACCCATGCCAAGCAGTTGGGCATTACGCCGCCGCAGCCTTACAACGTCTACGAAAACACGAGCAAAGACGTGAGCAAGGCCCTCGACGAAGCCAATAAAAAGAACATGATTCAATCCGATTTTGACTGGAGTTCGCTCTGGAAAAAGGACTGAACGGGATCGAATTGATTCACCATGGCACGTACACCGAGTCCCGGCATGCTCCTGAAAGAACGGGTGCACCAGCTCCTGGTCGCCAAATTGGAAGGGAAAATCGAAAACCGTAAGGCCTACTTGGCCGCTTCCGATGCGTTTCGATTGGCTGAAATCAAACAGCGCTGCCAATTGAAAGCCGATCCGAGTGAAGAATTCATTGAAATGGAAATCAAAAAAGCCGGCTGGCAAATGGCCTACAACCAACAATTATTGGATCAACTCCGAGCCGTCAACCCCCGTCAGCGTTGTAAAATCGTCGAATTTGGCAGTTTGGTCATCATCCCGTACGGGCTCTTTTTCCTTGGCATTCCAGCAGGACCCGTCGATGTCGATGACCTTGAAGTGAATGCCGTCGATGTGGGTTCCCCCATCGGAGAAAATCATTCTTGGTCATCGCGTGGGCACCACTTTGCAATGGGATGGCAAGAATTTCCGGATTCTTGAAATCTTTTGAAGGCCGGCGCTAGTCTTGATTTGTTCCGGAAAATCCGGCCGATCTTATTGCATCGCAAGCCTCAAACTTCCCAATTGGATCATCCACGTTGACGCACCCGATCAAGAATGCGGAGTGAATTGGGTTGCAGATTCACCTCGGGATCAATACTGACTGGCATTAGTCCAAGGCCTCTTTGTTCCAGCCATTGCGGCCTCCAACTGCCCAGTCATAATCAAATTTGCCGCCTGAAGTGATTTCCAAACCTTCAAAATCGGCAGGAATGATGTTTTTGCTGCGAAAGTCCCAAATTTCGAATCGGTATTCGCCGTCTATGATGCTATCGTCGACAACAGGTCCAATGACCCCAATGGCCTTGACGACACCACTTTCCAAATCCGCATAACCTTTGCAAGTCTTGCATTCCAACCACCACCATCCCGCTTCAGAAATGACCTCTGCCCGTGAATGGCAATCCATGCAAAAGACGTGTGCAGGGGCCTGTTTGAGCACCGACTGCTTGCGCAGGAGTTGATCAATTTCATCCTCCATCTCTTCCATCCACTGATCAAAATCTGCTGCTCTTGCAGATGCTGCAACATTTCGCGGGCGCAAATTGCTTTTGTAAACCGCCAATTTCTGACGGAGCGCCCTCGCCGAAAAACTCGGCAGTGATTCGGGGTCAAGTGTCGCAGACTTGATTGCCTCCTGACAGGCCGCTTGGACTGCTTCTGACTCAGATTGTATCCGCTCCAGCGTTGCCAAGGCCGAAGGCGTTCCCACAAGTCCCAAGTATTTGATAGCGATCAACTTGTATTTCAGATCATCCTCTGCCCGGAGTTTTCCAAGCACCTTTTCGGCCGTCGAGGCATTCGACATTCTCGCATAACGGCTTGCAGTGATGCGCGCCATCGTGGTGATCATGGCGACAAAAACGCTGTCGGTCCGCATCCATCTGGCCAAAAACAAGTTCGCGACAGCCAAGATGAAACCGGGGGCACTCCAAATCCATCCGTATTCGCCGCTGAGCAAAAAGATCGCGGCTGACAACAATAAAACCGGCAGAGATAAACTGGCAAATTTTGGTGGTTGTATTGGCAAAAACCAATCCAAAAGGAAGGGAAATTGCCTGAAGGGAAGTTTCCAAGGCCATCCCAACAAACGATGCGCTGCAACGAAGGGGTTCGCTCTAACCCATTTTCTGACATAATCCGCAAACAAAAACCCCAAAAAGATGTATCCGGCTGCAATGAAGAGCGTGAATTCCAATGCATACATCGATTGAAGGCCTTCGGGCGGAATCATGCTTCACTGTGGGTTACACTTGCCATTGGATTTGTCTAAGCTTCGCCGATCAAATCTCGTCCCAATCCCAAAGTGCTGCCGAGACTTCGCGGGGAAGCGGCTTGCCGCTCAGCCGCAAGGCGAGCACGATTTGGCCACGGTGATGCGCCTCATGGGCGATCATCATGGACAACAATGTCGCAGGGGAGCGCTCAAAATGACGAACCTTCTCCTCTTTGGCGACCTGTTCCAGCATCGCCACCACCGCATCGGTAGATTCGGTCAGCGCAGCCATCAAGGCGGGAATGGTATGCGGTTCGCGTGTTTTCAGACGAGCCACTTCCGGCGGCCGCTTCATCATGGCACCTACCCAATTCAGGCGCGCATTGTGCATGTGCACGTAGATGCGGCGCACATTACGCGCCCGGGGGTCGTAGCTGACCGTCAACCCCTCCTCACCTACCGCCTCCAAGAGCCGAAGGTTCACCCGGTGATTCACCAGCCAGGATTCCTTGAATTGTTCGCGCTTTTTCACTGGAGACTTCTGTTTTGAAAATCCTTATTCGGCCGCAAAATAAGCCGAAACCCGCCAATCACCTACAAGCATTCGCCAAAATCGAATTGGAACAGCCCGCATTCAGGAAAAATCAGCCAACGATCCAAATGGAGATTCGGAAAAATTTCTAATTTGGATGCATTGGGAAATTCCCAAGAAAAGGCGCGCCACGTACAGGGCCGCCAAAAGCGGTAATTTGGGTATCATGGAATCGAAGGTAGGTAGTTTTGAACTCGTAGAGGATGCTGCGGCGTTGGAAAGGTGATCGATCACCTCAAAGGTTTTCTTTGTTGGCGGTGGATTTTGAAGGCGAATGGAACCTCCATCGCTACGGGCTTCACCTTTGTTTGATTCAAGTTTCCGACGGCGAAAACATCTTTTTGATCGATCCCGTGAAGGTGGGCGATCTCGATGCCTTCCTGAAAATCATGGAAGATCCCGCCATCGAAATCATCTCTCATGGGCCGCAGAGCGATATCGTGCTGATGGACTACCTCTACGGCCGGCAGCCGCGTAACGTATTCGACACAGAAAAGGCTGCCCAATTGCTGGGTTATGAAAATACCTCGCTCAGCTTCTTGCTCGAACGCCATTTCGGGATCATCAAAAACACCAAAGTGCGCGTGAGCGACTGGAATCAGCGCCCCCTCACGGAGACAATGCTCAATTATGCGAGCAAGGACGTCGAATATCTGCACCGCCTGAAGGATATCTTGACAGCGGAATTGCAGGAAAAAGGTCGCAGGGAATGGCTTTCGGAAGAATGCAAAGAACTCGAAGACATCCGCTACAAGAAAAAAGACAACCCGCATCTGGAGATCCAAGGCGCGAGCAAACTCAATGAGCGCCAAGCATTTGTCCTCAAATTCATCTACGAACTTCGGGACCAGATCGCCAAGGATCTTGACAAGCCGGCTTATTACATCATCCCGAATTCAAAGCTGATCGATTTGGCCTTGGATCCACCACCGACGGAAGCTGATTGGTGTGAAATCAAAGGCGTGAATCCAAGGATCAAAAAATATGCGCACGATTTTTTCCATGGTGTTGCGCAGGCCCAAGCGGCCGAATTGCACAGGGATAGCAACAATTACAACGACCGTAATTTCAAAGGCCTGAGTAAAACGGCCTATTTCAAGTTGGTGGATGAAAAAACGGCACTGCTGGAGCAGATTCGCGATCAGATCAAGGTCGAATACGATATTTACCCGATGATCTTGAGCATGCGCAACCTCAAGCGGGTCGCTTATGGCGAGGCCACGCTCAACGACTTGAAGGAATGGCAAAAGGAAATTTTATTGGACAAGGCGCATCAGATGGAGCTGGATGTGAGCATCTTAATGAGCTGAGCCCAGCTTCCGAACAAAGATTCAGGCATTGATCGGAATACATTTTCGCGTACTTCCCGCACGTTGTCGATCAATTTGGTTGCGATATCGTCCACGGGCAAGGCAGTCACATTCCTGGAAAAGGGAGCCCCATAGAGATTTGCAAGGCGATTGATCGTTAAAAAGGCCGTTCCGATCAAAGCCATAATGGGCACCGACAAGTACTCCATTCCACTGTTCTCCCCTAAAATATCGATGTCACCGATCAACAACGGCGTCAGCAAAACGTAGCCAAAAACGATGATTCTTGTAAATGCACTGTAAATCATCAGAAAAGGCGTGTATTTGATGCGCTCGGCCTTGCCTTGAATGTCATAGAACCGTGTAATATGCGCCATCAAATCACTTTTTTCTAAGTCGCTCCCTTGTTGCATGACAGCATCGACTTTGACCGACAATGCGAGCAAGATTTCATTGGTGAGCTTGTTGGTGGGCACGATTTCCTCCAATTCGACAAAGGCAGGCGACTCGGCTTGCTGCGCCTTGGTGCCACCCCGCAATTCGGTAGAAAACTGAAGTACAAAGGCTTGCGTCAAATCCAACATTTCATCGGCGATGGGTAGGCCATTCCCGACAAAGTCTGGCTTTAAGTGCTCTCCACGGCCAATGTAGGTGTACACCTTGTTGGTAAAACTGCGCGTGTTGTTGATCAATTCGCCAATGATCTTGCGTCCTTCCCACCACCTGTCATACGCCGAATTCATTCGAAAGCCGAGAAAAAAGGCCAAGGCCAACCCGAAAACTGAGCCAACCTGCCCAGAAATCATGTAAATGTGGTCGCCAAAGTTTTCTTCGACCAATAAAAACAAGCCCGCATAACAAAGTGAAATCAGCAAATAGGGAAAAGCCACCCTCAACAAAGCAAGGTGCCCTTCCAATTCGGATTTGATCATCATTTTACCATTTGAGATTTACCCAGCCACCGATACGCCTATCAGCTTTCCAATCCCGAAGGTAATCGCTGCCGCGGCCAAACCAAAAAATACTTGTCTGAATCCAGAAAACCAAACGTTTCGGCCTGTAAACAGGGTGATGGCGGCCCCGATCAGGAACAATCCCGCGGCGCTGCCTGCTACGCTGATGATGACTGCCTGCATGCCGGATGTGAACATGAACGGCAATACCGGAATCACGGCGCCGACGGCAAACAAGACAAAGGAGGAAACTGCGGCTTCCATGGCCGAGCCTTTGAGCTCTTCGGTATTGATTCCCAACTCCTCGCGCACGAGCACCTCATGGGCGTGGCCCTTGTTTTTCATGATCTCAGTGGCCATTTCCGTGGCTTGCTCACTCGGGATTCCCTTCGCGATGTAAATCAAGGTCAGCTCCTTCAATTCCCCTTCAGGATTGGTTTCAAGCTCCTCCATTTCGAGCTGCATCTGATTTTCGTAGAGTTCCTGCGAACTTTTAACGGAAATCCATTCGCCCAAGGCCATCGACAAAGCGCCGGCAAGCAACCCCGCCAAGCCCGCGAGCAATACGCCTGCCTGACCTTCGGTGGCCCCTGCGATGCCCATGACCAAGCTGAAATTGGAGACGAGGCCATCATTGCCGCCCAACACCGCAGCGCGGATTGCGTTTCCACCGACGGAGCGATGCCGCTTTTCCATCCGCGACATTTGCGCCCCGCTCACGCGGGTTTGATTCTCCAGAATGGACCGCAAAATCTTGACGTGGCTTGTTTCGGAACCCGTAATGGTCTGATTGTTTTTGGCCTTGGTGGCGACGATCGCCTGGGAAATTCCCTTTTCGGTATCGAGCAAAACGCCAAGCACGTAGTCATAACCAAAGATCTTGCCGATGCGATTGATCGTTTTGGCACGCCACGACGGCTTGTCGAGTTCCGACAAGGCAATTCCTTTGCTTTTGGCAAATGCGACAGCATGACTGCGCTCGATTTCACTCATCTGCTTGAACACATCCGCCAAGACGGGATCCTGTTCGTGCGCAGCCAATTGATTATAGAGGAACCAAGCATCGATTTCGGTCTGAAGATTGTTATTTTTCATACTATGTGGAATTGCAACAAAAACAAGGGCCGACAACCGCGGCAGCCTCAAACAATTGCAACATACGCCAACTGTCGTTAGAATCTCAACAAGTAGACGCTGCCCTGAGATTTCTCATGCAAGCGGAAGGGCAAACAGGTGATCCAATACCGTCTTGCCCAAAAAACTGACAGAAATCAGCATTTGGCTCGATGCTCAGACCGCTTTGGAAAGGAGGGCCCAAAACTTGTTAAAAAACGCTGTACGCTCATCGAGGCCCAAGGCAGCCTTGTTCACCTTCAAAGTGACCGCCTTGATGGTTGCGGCTGTGCTGCCCTTGTCACAGGTCGTCCAAATCTTGTTGCCATTAAAATAGTGTGCAGCCGAGGCCAGCGGATATTTGGTCGCCACCCAATCTGCATTTGCGACGCAATCCTCGCCGATGAAGTCGGAGAATGCCTGATAATTGGACTTGCCGGTGAGTTGAATGTAGCCGCGACCACGGTAGCGGTAGCCGTCGCCGCTCGCTTCGTTGCCGTTGCCGATGATATTGGCATAAACGCGGTTGCCGATCTTTTCAGGGTTGCCGCCATAAGCTTTTGCCTGCTCGGCGGTGAATTTCTTGGGGAATACAGCGAGCAGCCTTGCGGCCGAATATTTCAGATTTTCCTCGACCTTTTTGAAAGTACCGCTTTCCACTGCGCATTGGGCGAGAAAATGGGCCAAGCGAAGGTTGGTCGTAATGTTGAATTTGGTCGCGATCGCCGCAATTTGAGCGATGACATTGTCTGGAATCGCGCCTTTGAGGGCCGTGAGATTGAGGGCAGGCGCAGCTGCTGCATTGATCACAGGATTGACAACCGGCTGCGAAGCCTTGACCAAGCCCATTTTGATCAGGGTTGGTTGATCTGCAATTCCATTGGCGGGTACGATTCCATTGGCGGTTTGCCATGCGATCAGGGCCTTTTCCGTGTCCTTCCCGAATCCGCCGTCTGCCTTTAAACCCAGTTTAGCTTGCAACAATTTGACATCGTCGCCTTTTGAACCTCGCTTGAGTGTGTCCATTTTATTTCCTGATCAAATTGGTTTCATGCTGCTTTTCCCTGTTTGACCGGGAATAGAGGTGGCACTTATCCAAATCTAGCCACCCAGCAGCAGATCTCCAAATTGTTTGCATTGGTTTGGAAATGGCTCTATCGGAGCATTCGGAAGGGAAAAACGGTCAAAATCAGCGGGGACGGATTAACCTTATCGATTCAATTCCACCAAGCGTAGGACCAAATCTTGAAGACCGGGTACATGCTCAGCGAAAAGAACAGGAACACGGCGATCATCATCCACGGCAAGATTTCAAAAAGTGCTTCGTTGATTTGCCTGGCCTTCATATCGAGAAATGCTTTGTCGGCTGAGGTCGAGAACCTCCGGTACTTTGGCGAATATCCCAGAAAAACATCCTTGAAATTCGCCTCTCGAATCATCAAGTTGTCACTCGAGAGGGTTAGAATTTTAAAAGAAAGGAAGCTTCCTCCAAAAGTAATGAAAAACGTCACAAGCAGACACTTGACCAATCTCATAATCAGCGAACTAATACCAAATCAACCTGCACCTACAACAAATATGAAGCAAAGTTAGCAGAATTGCCCCTTATTTTCAAGTTTCAACACCTAAAATGGAATTCTGGCGATAGGCATCATTAGCAATTTGGCAACAAAACCTTTAACTTCGCGGCCATTTGTAAAATTCGTTCAGAAGGCAAAAAACGAAGCATTCATGAAAATAAAGCACTATGTTATGGTTTGTCGCGCTGACCGTCCTCTTTGTTTGGGGATGCGGCAACGGCACCAACAACCAACAAAACACTGGCAATGATTCCACCGCAGTGGACTCCAATGCCACCGTCGAAAACGACTCCAATTTTAAGTGGGTCGCCGATGAATTTGCAGACATCCGTGTTCTGCGTTACAAGGTTCCTGGCTTCTCCGAGTTGCCTTTGGAGCAGAAGAAGTTGCTCTATTACCTGTCGGAAGCGGCAACCTCTGGTCGCGATATCATCTATGATCAAAATTACCGCAACAACCTCCTCGTGCGCCGCACGCTGGAAAACATCTACAAAACCTACAACGGCGACAAATCCGGCGAAAACTGGACGGCTTTCCATACCTATTTGAAGCAGATTTGGTATTCCAATGGCATTCACCATCACTATTCCTACGAAAAACACGAGCCCGGATTTGACTATGCCTACTTCGAAACGCTGGTCAAAGGATCTGACCAAGGTAAATTCCCCTTGGAGCGTGGCCAAACCGTCGACATCTTGCTGGCCAAGTTGAAGCCGATCATTTTTGACCCCAAAGTGGACTTCAAACGCGTAAACAAAGACGACGGGGTCGATCCTGTCGCCGGCAGCGCCAACAACAACTACGAAGGTGTGACAGCCAAGGAGGTGGATAAGTTCTACAAAGCCATGGTCGTCCCTGGCGATACTACCCCGCCAAGCTACGGTCTCAACTCCAAGCTCGTCAAATCCGGCAATACGCTCGTCGAAAAGACCTGGAAAGTTGGCGGCATGTACGGCCAAGCCATCGAGCAAATCGTCAATTGGCTCAAAAAAGGCACCGAGGTCATGACCAATGCCAAGCAGAAAAAAGCCACGGAATTGCTGATCCAATACTACGAAACTGGCGATTTGCGCAAGTTTGACGAATACAGCTTGGCCTGGATCGATGACAAAGACGGCGAAGTTGACTTTATCAATGGCTTTATTGAAGTCTATGGTGATGCCATCGGCCGCCGTGGTGCCTACGAATCCGTCGTGCAACTCACCGACCCTGTTGCTAGCAAGCGCATTTCGGCCATTGCCAAAGAAGCACAGTGGTTTGAAGACAACAGCCCGATCATGGATGCCCACAAGAAGAAGGAAGTGACAGGCATCTCCGCAAAGGTGATCAACGTGGTGATGGAAGCCGGCGACGCCTCGCCTTCCACCCCGATCGGCATCAACCTGCCCAACGCGGATTGGATCCGTAAAAGAGGTTCCAAGTCCGTGAACCTCGCCAACATTGTCGAAGCCTATGACCAAGCTGGCAAACGTACCGGAATTCTGGAAGAATTTGCCTGGGACGAAGCCGAGGTAGCCTTGAGCCGTAAATTCAGCGGATTGCCTTCGAACCTGCATACCGATATGCACGAAGTGATCGGGCATGCATCCGGCCAAGTCAATCCAGGCATCGGTGCGCCCCACGAGACTTTGGGCAAGTATGCATCGACCCTCGAAGAAGGCCGTGCCGACCTCGTCGCACTCTACTACCTGCTTGATCCTAAACTCGTCGAAATGGGTGTCATGCCATCGGTCGAAGTTGGCAAGGCACAGTACAGCGACTACATTCGCAATGGCATGATGTTGCAGCTTCGCCGCCTCAAAATCGGCAAAAACATCGAAGAAGACCACATGCGCAACCGTCAGTTGATCTGCAAATGGGTCCTCGAAAAAGGCAAAAAGGACAATGTTGTCGAGCAACGCGTGCGTGAAGGCAAAACCTACTTCGTGGTCAACAACTACGAAAAACTCCGCGATCTTTTTGGCCAATTGCTCCGCGAAATCCAGCGCATCAAGTCAGAAGGTGACATGAAGGCAGCAACTGCACTTGTCGAAGGCTACGGCGTGAAGGTCGATCAGAAATTGCACCAAGAAGTCCTTGACCGTGTCGCTACGTTGAAAATCCCACCTTACAGCGGATTTATCAATCCTGTTTTGAAGCCTGTCATGGATGGAAAAGGCAATATCATCGACGTCAAAATCGAGTATCCTGAAGACTTCACCGAGCAGCATCTCTACTACAGCGAGAAGTACTCCTTCCTCCCGACGATCAATTGATCCATGGGATAAAGATAAAGCGCCCCGAAGCTAGCTTCGGGGCGCTTTGTTTTTATTCAAGAACATCATTTTCCTACCGAATGCCTTTTTGCGTCTCGCACCAAAGGACTACGATCATTCCGATGATTATTCCTCCCGTGCAGCTTTCAAGCCATCCAAAATATTGGCTTCCTCTGCGCGGCCTTTGAAGGCCCTTTTCAAGTCCCAATCTCCGCCGTAAAACAACAAGGTCGGCGTTTGCGCAGCGCCAAACGTTTCCAGAAAAACCTTCGGTTCGCAAAGTCCGACCAAGACACCCGGGCGTTTCAACATATCCTTTTCAATGAGATAGGTCACCACGCGCGACCGGTCTGCCGAACTGATCATCACCAAGGTATTGTCTCCAAATTGATCAAATTGGGCGACAATGGAGTTCATTGTTTCCTGGCAATGTTCGCAATCGGGATCAAAATAGAAAATCGCAACAGGCTTGTCTTCGGGAAGGTTGTCACGTTTCAGCAAGCCGCCGTCCCAACCATCAAACTCAAAATTTGGCAGGGACTGCCGTTTTCTTTGCTCCTCGGTGCCGCGACTGCAACCCGTGGCAACCAAGACACAACTTGCAAGGAAAACAGCCAAGTAAGAAAACCGCCTGATGCTAGACATTTCGACCATCAATCTTTTCATGGGCCAAAAGTATTGCAAAATCACGATCAAATCCGCAAAAATGCGAAACAGCCTTGGGGTAAAGCCTTGCGTGAGTGAAAGCTTTTGCATCTTTGCAACAATATCAAATTGGCAAAAAATGCAAGAAATAGAAGCTAAAGTCCTCGAAATCGATCCGGAAACCATCATTGCGAAGCTCCAAAACTTGGGGGCGGCATTCGACTTTGAAGACGAATTTTTTGCCATCTATTTTGACGATGCAACCGGAAGACTCGGTGGTCAACAGCAAGTTCTTCGCATTCGGAAGGAAGGGAAAGATGTACGGCTCACTTTCAAAGCTCCGCATGCAGACACGCAGGCGGGCATCCGGAGTCGCGAAGAGTTGGAACTACCGATCGGTGATTTTGAGATGATGCGCCTCATTTTGCAGCGACTGGGTTATGTCGAATACCTGAAAATGCGCAAAATCAGGACGCAGTATTCGCTGGATGGGGTTCACATCGTGATCGATAACCATATCGACGATTTGGCCTTCATTCCGCCCTACCTGGAAATCGAGGCCCCGAGCCATGAAGCCCTGTTTGAAATGGCGGATCGCCTTGGAATACCACGCGATCAGTTGATCGACTGGAACGCGGCAAAGGTGATGGACTATTACCGCGAGCGGGGTTGACATGTAAACCACTAACGATTGGACGGAGGTTCACCCCCAATCTACGAGCTTAAATTCGGTCAAATTCTCCAGAACCTGATCCGCAATGCCCCATCGGGGGTCATGGAGGCCACCGACGGAGGGGACCAACAAACATTTCATTCTGGCCGCCTTGGCGGCGAGCAGGCCGTTGAAGCTGTCCTCGACGGCTAGGCATTCGACCGTCGGAATCCCCAAATCGCCCGCTGTACGGATATAAACTGCAGGATGCGGCTTGCCATGGCTGTCGTCCGCACCCGAACGCAAGATTTCAAACGCGTCTCGTATTCCGAAATGGGTGACCAAAGCCTCGATCATCCGCATGGGCGATGCAGATGCAAGTGCAATTCGCAAACCTGACGCACGCACCTGGGCAAGCGCGTCCACCACGCCCGGGAGCAGGCTGCCGCGCTCCTGTACAAGCCCGATCACACGGTCCACAATCTCATCATGAATCTGCTCCTGCGACTTGCCCGTCCATGGAAATTGAGTAAACCAATAGGCAATCACTTCGTCAATCCGCAATCCGATGGTGCTGTGCATCATTTCTGTGGTCAAGGTCACCCCAACCGTCGAAAAAACTTCAAATTCGGCGATTTGCCACAGTGGTTCACTGTCAAACAAAGTACCGTCCATGTCAAAAATGACGGCCTTGACCGCGGGTCCTGCATTCATGCCCCGAAATTAATGCTTTTTTGGGCAAGCGAATGCGATAATGGCTGCCTTTGCAGCGTGCCTATACACGTGAAACATCACCTGAGCATGTACCCAATACCATCCGAGATTCAATTCCATTGGTGGATATCTCTCATAGTTTCTAAAACCAAATACCTATCATTGCGGTTCTTGACACTTTGGATCAGCGTATGAAAATGAGATTCTGGATAGGTACCTTGGCCTGCATGGCGACGTTTGTAATGCAATGTGTTCAGGCACAAACACCTGACAACCGCATTCGCGTAGGACTTTCCATCGGACCGGAGGCCACCACCTTTATCAACAATCCATTTAACAACCTCATTTCTGAGATTCGCATTCCTGGCATCACCGGGGAAATGAATGCCCGCATTCGCTTTGGAAAACACTTTAGCCTGCAATTATCGCCGGGTTATACCTATCGGCCCTATCGTTCCCACCGCACATTTGTCGGCGACAGTCTGGACGCCGAAGGTAACCCCGCCCCTTTCCGCGGGAAGACGGTGGATCGTAAATTGCGCGGAGACCTCCATGAAGGCCGGATTGGGATGCGGTTTTTCTACCATTTCACCGATACACGGCAAGGCTGGCACATCGGCTTCGGTCCTGAATTGCAGTTGATTCGCCTCCGGGATTTCGCCATCAACCTGACCTCCGACAGCATGACCGTGATCGATGCCTCAACGGAATTGCTCGAATTGCCGTTGCTGGTCGGAGTCGAAGTTACCGGTGGATATTCCATGGTCCTTGATGGGCGACGGGTACTTTTTTTTGATCCCTACTTCAAATACAGTCCGATTTTTACCGAAGAAGCCAAAATTCTCTCTTGGGGAAGTGCCGGGCTGCGAATCGGAATCTGGCTTTAGCCCAAGCGAAGATTGGGTCTCCAAAATTGCGAATTCGAGCGCAAAGCCTGCGACACAGACAATTTTGCTTAAATTCAGCCATTGAATTGAAACGAGATTCGCATGAGCAAGAAATTTTGCGTCTTGGCCCTCGGGCTTTTTGTTTGCAGTGGTTTGTCATTCGCCCAAAAGAAAGACGAATGGAAGGTCGATGATCCGCATGGACCCAGCAAAACCATTGAATTTGAGACGGATGAAGGCACGTGGATGAATATCGACGTCAGTCCCGACGGTCGCGAAATCGCCTTTGACTTGCTTGGCGACATCTACACCATGCCGATTTCAGGCGGCAAAGCCTTGCGAATCGCCGAGGGCATGCCTTGGGAAGTGCAGCCGCGTTTCAGCCCTGACGGGCAGACCATCCTCTTCACGAGCGACCGCAGCGGCGGCGACAATATCTGGCAGATGAAGCGTGATGGCAGCGACAAAAAGCAGCTGACGAAGGAAGATTTCCGCCTGCTCAATAACGGCTTCTGGCATCCCGGTGGCGAATATTTCGTTGCACGCAAGCACTTTACGGGCACCCGCTCCCTCGGCGCCGGCGAAATGTGGCTCTACCACAAAACCGGCGGAGCCGGCATGCAGCTCACCAAACGCAAAAACGATCAACAAGACGCTGGCGAACCCGTGTTCTCGCCTGACGGAAAATATGTCTATTTCAGCGAAGACATGGATGGCGCGGGGTATTTCACCTACAACAAAAATCCGCATGACCAGATTTACGTGATTCGCCGCTACGACACGCAAAAGGGTGAAATTGAAGAGGTTGTCTCCGGACCCGGCGGGGCTGTGCGTCCACAGGTGTCGCCCGACGGGAAATTGCTGGCATTCATTCGCAGGGTGCGCACCAAAAGCGTTTTGTATGTGCACGACTTGAAAACGGGAGAAGAATGGCCTGTTTTTGACCGCTTGAACAAGGATCAACAGGAAACTTGGGCGACCTTCGGGGTGTATCCCAATTACCAGTTTCTGCCTACTTCGAAGGAGGTGGTGATTTGGGCCGAAGGACATCTTTGGCGCGTGAATGTCGAGACGACCGAAGCCAAGCAGATTCCTTTCACCGCGAATGTCAAGCAGGTGGTGAGCGAGGCGCTGCATTTCCCGCAGGAGGTCAGCCCCAAGAATTTCGAAGCCAAGATGATTCGTCAAGCCGTCACAAGCCCCGATGGAAAGCAGCTCGTCTTCCATGCAGCCGGCGACCTCTATGTCAAGGACTTGCCCAAGGGCAATCCACGCAAGCTCGGCAAAGGCATTGACCATGAATATTATCCTTGCTTCTCCCCTGACGGCAAAAGCATCCTTTTGGTCTCTTGGAACGATGCCAACATGGCCACCGTCAAAGTCCGCGACCTCGCCACAGGTACCGACCGCAACATCACTACTGAAAAAGGATTCTACCACAATCCGCGGTGGAGCCATGATGGCAAGATGATCGTCTTTGAAAAAGGCAGCGGCACCGGGGAATTGGGCTTTGCATTCGGCAACGAAACGGGGCTCTACCTTTGCAATGCAGACGGCAGCAACCTGCATTTCCTTTGCAAAGACGGCTCCGAACCCTATTTCGATGAGACCGACAAAAGGATTTATTATTCTTCCGGCGGCGGGATGAGCAAGTCGTTCAAGAGTATTGGCATTGACGGCAAGGATGTTACCACGCACTTCACGGCCAAATACGCCAAGGATTTTGTTCCTAGCCCCGACGGAAAGTGGATCGCCTTCACGGAATTGTACAATGCTTATGTGGCTGCATTTCCGAAAACCGGGCAAGCCCTCGATTTGAGTGGCGGCGGTGGTGGCTACCCTGTGTTCAAGGTCACCCGCGACGCGGGCACGAGCCTGCATTGGAGCCACGACAGCAAAAACCTGCATTGGTTGCTCGGCCCCGAATACTTCAGCCGCAGCCTCGAAAAATGCTTCACCTTCCTGCCGAGCAGCCCCGACAGTCTTCCTCCGGTGGATTCGACAGGCATCAACATCGGCTTGAAACTCGATACCTACGTGCCGACGGGCGTGGTTGCTGTGACGGGTGCCCGTATCATCAGCATGAAGGGTGACGAAGTGATCGAGCGCGGCGACATTGTCGTCGAAGGCAACCGCATCGTGGCCATCGGCAAATCGGGCGAAGTCAAGATTCCGAAGGATGCGAAAATCATTTCGGCAGAAGGCAAGACCATTATGCCGGGCATCGTGGACGTGCACGCGCACATGGGCAACAGTTACAATGGTATCTCGCCACAACAGCAATGGTCTTACTATGCAGGCCTTGCTTATGGAACGACGACGACGCACGACCCGAGCAGCAACACGGAAATGGTCTTTTCCCAAAGCGAAATGGTCAAATCCGGCAGGATGATCGGGCCGCGCATCTACTCGACGGGCACCATTCTCTACGGCGCGGACGGCGATTTCAAGGCCGTCGTGAACAGTCTTGACGATGCCCGCTCGCACCTGCGCCGCATGAAAGCCGTGGGCGCATTCTCCGTCAAAAGCTACAATCAACCGCGCCGCAACCAACGCCAACAGGTGATCCAAGCTGCCCGCGAATTGAAAATGGAGGTCGTGCCGGAAGGTGGATCCTTCTTCTACCACAACCTTACACAAGTGCTCGACGGCCACACCGGCATCGAACACAGCATCCCCGTTTCGCCGGTATATAAGGATGTGCTGCAACTCTGGGGAGGCACGCAGACGGCCTATACCCCTACCCTGATCGTGGGCTACGGCGGTATTTGGGGCGAAAACTATTGGTATCAGAAGACGGAGGTCTGGAAGAATGAGCGCCTGCTGAAATACTATCCGCGCGGCATTTTGGATTCACGTTCGATGCGGCGCACAATGGCGCCCGACGATGATTTCGGGCATATCGGCAATGCGAAGGCGGCTTATGCCTTGATGAAAGCCGGCACCAAGGTGCAGCTCGGCGCGCATGGGCAGCTGCATGGACTTGGCGCGCATTGGGAGATGTGGATGTTTGTCCAAGGCGGATTTTCGCCGTTGGAGGCGATTCGTGCATCGACCTTGTGGGGCGCGGATTACATCGGCATGACCAAGGACATCGGCTCCTTGGAGGTTGGCAAATTGGCGGACTTCATCATGATGGACAAAAATCCGCTGGAAGACATCCGCAATTCGGAGGCGATCGCAATGGTGGTCGCCAATGGGCGCGTCTTTGATGCCAATACGATGGACGAAGTCGGCAATCAGCAGCGCAAGCGCGAGCAATTTTTCTGGGAGCGTGCGAAGGGCAGCGATGCATTCCCCTGGCACGAGGAAACGCAGAGCTTTATGGGCGGTCAATGCGGCTGTTTCCACCATGCCCACAACTAGGCCGGCAGATGCGCCGCCACCTGTTTGCAGAGCCTACGATCACAAGGGCCGCGAACAGCCCCCTTGCAAGCATTTGAAGCATTTCCTGGTGCAAGGCGATGCCGCATGCACGAGCGACTACCATTACTGCTTTGACTGTCAAAGGGTTTGGGCTTTCACAGATTGTACGCTTGACCCGGGGCCAAGTTGGGACGCCATCGCTTTCGAGGTTCTGAAAAACCGATCCTTCTGGAATCATGGGCTCACCGAAAACTACTTCCCGGCAGCGGCTTTTACAGAATTGCCTGCAAGCTTCGAACGCTGGGTCATCCGCCTGAAGGAACCGGAATACGCTGTAGGACCAGTATAACCATCTGCCATGCAAGAATCACCACGACCTGGAAAAACCACGGACTGTGCGACGGATCCCACCGACCAATTTATGGAGCCCAGGTGCAAACGTCTCCTGCTTTTCCTCGAAGGCACCGACACCTACATGGACTACCGCTATTACTTCTGCAAAGATTGCCGGCGCATCTGGGAAAGTTCGATGTTTTACCAGGATTGGGAACCGCATTGGACGATTCTCCCTTGGGCCGAATTTGAAGGGAAGACCGAGAAATGGATTGATATTTCCGGGAAGGATTTTAAGCCCAAGCTTGCCTTTGAAAATGGTGTGGACAGTTTCGAGCAATGGATTTTGGGGCCGGACCCGGGCATGAGTCTAAGGTATTAGACTGCCTCTCAAGCGGCGTGGAAGTTTCTCTAGCAGAAAATGTTTTCGCTTTGCTGATGTGGAACAACTCGAAGGAGCAAAAGTCCTTGGGCTTGAGTGCTCAGGCTGGAAAATAGAACTCCTTGAACTTCTTCATATTGGAAGGTCGTCCCAAAGACAGCACTTTAATAGCCCCTCCTGCATTGTGAATGATCCGTGCTTGGGACAAAATCCACATCAAATGCACCTTGAAACTTTTGAGTTGCGAAATCTCGATCACGCGATCATGGTTGTCTGCCCCCAAAAATTCTTTGAAGTCGCTTTCCAATTGTTCGACCGTCAATTGGGGATTCTTGAGCATGTTCTCGAGTCCTTGCTCCACCGAAACGCCCTGACCAAAACTGAAGGTTTTGATTTTGAGGAAGCGACCAAAATGGAGTCATTTCCTTCTTGGGCACGATGAAAATATACCGTTTGGTTCCCGACACTCACTTCGGCATTGGTCATGCCGGTGACTTTCCCGCCGGTGTAATTGCTTTGGGATAGGAAGAAATAGTTGGTATCGCGTTGGAGTGGGGTCGACATGGGGATTTCTGGGTTTAGGCACGCAAGTTAATGAATGACAGGCGGTTTCACTAAGTTTGGAATGGCCACCGGCAGTGATGTACAATTGCGACTTTCGCGGGCAAATCCGCCATCCACTGACCGTCACGAACCGCACCTAGTCAAATGCAGAATCAACGCTGCAGTTGCACCAACGATAGTGCCTGATGACGAATACTTCGGAAAATTACCCAAGCACCCACCTGAGAATGATCTTCAAAACACACGCGGATCGGTTTGCGTGAGTCAAGTTCTGAATTTCTGGAACAGGATTGACAACAGGACTTCAGCGACCACACCTACCCCAAGCATGTGCGGGATCGGGATCCTTAATATTTAATCGTAAAGCCTGCTCAGGCAGGTTCAGGCTAAAAATCCAGCCGTTGGAAGATGGAATTCCTTTGTGGTAAATTCTGGGAAGATGACGCCACCTGTTTGGAGGGAATAGCAGGAATTGAGATCGAAATTGCGCTTCTCTGTACCTGCGATCTGCGTGCCTGCAAGTTTTTTGATGTCTGCGAGGTCCTGCAAATACAAAAAACCTGCATTACCACCACCGGCAACCATTCCTTCCCGGTTTTCTCGGGTCGCGTACAGCATGTAGTTTTTTCCGCCATTGGAAAAGCAGTAAACGCCCCCATCATCTATGAACTCGTTGCCCAAACGTCTTGGCACTGTGCTGTATTGCGTTACTGCTCCATCCTTGACCTCAATGGCCAAGAAATCGAGCCAAGCTGCCGTTTCTGCCCCCATGGATGCGGCTGTATGCACAATGTACTGGGTACCTCCCGGCATTGTAAATACATTGATCCTCACAGGTGTTTTTAGTGCCCATCCGATAGGGTTTTGGAAGTTTGGATCCAATGATGAAACCCATAGATCTGAGGCATCGATTGATGCTGCAGATACCAGCTTTCCACTCTGAAGTTTGAAAAATTCCAGTTTTTGTTGATTCTTAGTCTTAGGTATATCCCCCCATGCCAGGACATTCAGCCCATCCCCTTCCACTACCGCTGCTTTGAAAAAATGTACGGCATCTGAACCCAAGGAAAAGAGTTGGCCTTTTCCACCTTTCGGGAAATAATGGACATATAGATTCTTGTCGTCATTTTTGAAATTCCTGAAAAACACAGTAACATCGCCTGCATCGTTGATCTGGGCTCCTTGTTGGCTGAAATCCACCTTTGCAGCATCTGCCAAAGGCGCCTGCTCTTGTGATGAAATAATGTTGAGGTTGGCGTCTAGGACGAATATTTTGTGCTGCGGCACCTTGCCAAATATGGCCGAAACTAAAATCTTCTGGTGGTCGGGAGAGGCGGCCCATAAAACAGTACTGCCACTGCTAAGTCCGTATTCTGCTACGTTGTAAAGGTTTCCACTTACTAGGTCCCAAGAATTCACATCCCCCAGAAGTTTCTCTTTGATTTCTCCCTTAGTTGTAATGCGAACCACGCCATAAGAGACCTTCCGAGACCGAACGGGTATCGACACACGGTCAACGTTTTTGCTGTATGCGAGAATGAAGGCTCCTGCCCCATTGTCTACCATCCAAACTGCGGACATGGGGGCGGTGGTGAAGTTCAGTTTGGTTTTAACCGGTGCGGTACCTCCACGTCCGAATTTCCAAAGCCATACCGATTCGCCTTGCTTCTCCTCAAAGTAGGAAGTGGAAATTCGAAGAGATTTCCTTCCGCATCTTCTGTGAATCCAAGAAAATGCTCCCGTTTCTCACGCGCACCGACTCCAGCCTGAAGGATTTTCTGGGCTGAGATGGAAAGAGTGGCAGCCATGAGTACTATCAAAAACCAAAGTTTTTTCATGTAAACTGAGTATGTTATGCCGAATTCAACGTTTAAGTGTGACAGTATCGTAAAAATACTTCACGCGGAGTAATAAATCCTATTTTTTTTCTTGTCAATTTGGTGAATTGCTACGACGGTAATGGCGCATCTCGGAGTTGATCGCTTGCGCAACACTAGGCACCCTTCTTCTCGACAGGATTGCCGGGTGGTTGATGTTGCTAATTCGTTGATTATGCCCTTAAACCAACGCAAACTGCGACTTTCGCAGACAAGCCTCCCGATCTCTGACAAATTTTCAGAAATGTTTACAAAAACCGTAAATTTTGAGCATGGTTTCCGGTCGATTCAAGAATTCGAAGGCAAAATACATCATCTTGGTGACGCTTCCCCTCCTGTTGTTGGGGATCGTCGGGATGTATTATTTCCCTTGGTTTCCGGGAAACAAACTCCTGCATTCCCTTCCGCGTGGCGCCAAGGCGCTTGCAGCTGAGGAGATTTTCTTCAAAGGGCAAGGCTTTGACATTCTACAAATCGACCCCAAAAAGCAGGAATTGCGGCTGTATTGGAAAGACAATGCAGGGCATCCGTACGGAAGTTTCGAAGCACTTCGTGACAGCCTTTCCAAAGAGGGAAAAACCTTGCGTTTTGCGACCAATGCGGGCATATTCAGTGAAAATCAGACACCTGGCGGACTCCATATTGAAGACGGAAAACAGCTTCGCAGCTTGAATCTCAACGAAGGCGAAGGCAATTTCCACATGAAGCCCAATGGCGTGTTCATGCTGGGCGCGGAAGGTCCGGGCGTCGTCGAATCCCAGGAATTTTCCCAATCCGAAGCCGCACCGACGATCGCCACGCAAAGCGGTCCGCTACTGGTGATCGATGGCGAATTGCATCCTGCATTCCGGGAAGGCTCTGAAAACAAGCACATTCGCAATGGTGTCGGTGTGGACAAAGCCGGAAAAATCTGGTTTGCCCTTTCGCATGAGCGGGTCAATTTCTTTGATTTTGCCTCGCTTTTCAAGGATCATCTCCATTGTCCGGACGCGCTGTATTTGGACGGCTCCATTTCCGGCTTCTACCTGCCTGAACTGAACCGCAACGACTTCCACCATGATTTTTGCGGAATTTTGGCCGTGGTGGATTGACAATTCCCATTCGAATTCCGTAATTTTCTTCCATGGCAAAGGCAATGCAGATTGACTTTCATAACGTGATGGCCCGCAGGACCAAGGAGCAACTGCTCGCGGTCGTGCGCGAAGGCCATGATTATGTGCCCGATGCCATTGAAGCTGCCTATTCGGAATTGAAACGCCGGGGAGTAAATGCATTCGACATCGCTGCTGCTGAAGACCTTGCGATTGAAAACAAGATTCGGCAAGACCAGCTGGCGAGCCTTTCGATGACCTTGAGGGAGGCCCTTCTTTGGCTCCTTCTCCCCTTTTGGGCATTAACTCCTTGGGGCGTGCGCCGATTTGAACGTTATACCCAAGACGGATTCCGCAAAAAATCCATTCAAATTCTCGAGTTTGCCTTCATCGGATTCAGCGTTTATACTTTGATCGCCATCGTGGTCATGCAGTTTCTCCGATGAGGTAGATTTTGGCGAAATGCGCGTTTTGGAGCTTGTTTCGGCAGGAGAAGGCCATAACTTCGCCCAAAAACTGAGGCATTGAAGAATTCCCGCATACAAAATCCCTGGATTTTTGCCCTTTTGAGTACGCTGGCCATGGGATTGCTGATGGCCTTGCTCGACCGTGCCTTTCCGCAAGGGGGAAGCTTGTGGCGGGATTGGGTGACGGAGCAAAGTACGTTGGTCTATTTCTGCGAACCGGCTACGATTGAGGCGCTTTTCAGGCAAAAAGTCGATACCTATTCCAATTTGGGTTTCTTTTTCATTGCCATGGTGATGTTTGCGTATGCGCGGGCGGACAGGCGGGAATCGCGGGATGGATTTGCAAGTGTGCATCCGATTTGGTCGACTTGGTACGGTGTCGCATCCTTAGCTACTTTTTTGGGAAGCACCTTGTTCCATGCCTCGCTCACGCGCAGCGGCGAAGCGATGGATCTTGCAGGCGTGTACGCTGCCGTTTTGCTCCCCGGATTTTTCAATCTGCACCGTATTGGCACGCTCTGGAAACGCCAACGTATTGCAGCTTGGCCATTTCTGCTGGTTTGGAGCATTGTCTGGATCACTTCGTCCGTGCTCATTTTTACGGTAAGTTCGAGGGTGATTGTGCTGGCAGGCTTGCTTTTGATCGGCATTTCCGGATTTGTCTTGTGGTTGCGTGTGCGTCCGCGAAAAGGATGGTGGTTTGCCGGCAGCAGTATCTTGGTGACCGCCATGGCGGCTACCTTTTTTGTATTTGACATCCGCAAGGTCGGTTGCGATCCTGAGAGTTGGTACCAAGCCCATGCGCTTTGGCATCTGCTGTCTGGCGCGGCGGCCTTTACCTATTATGGATTTATGCGGCGGATTGAATGATGCGATTTGCAGGAATTGCATCCGCCCATTGAAACAAATTCACGCGACCATGCAACCGAATTGCCCCATCGCGCGTCATAGGAACATCGACAAAAATAGCGGCCGCCGGCCGTTCAGGAATTGTCGTATCTTGGCTCTGTGGAATCAGTACTCAGTATTCAAAATCTCAGGAAGCAATACGGCAGGATCACTGCTGTCGAAGGCTTGAACCTCGAGATCCCCAAAGGAACCATTTTTGGCATCCTCGGCCCCAACGGAAGTGGTAAAACCACGACTTTGGGCATGGTGCTCGATGTCATCAACCGCACAAGCGGCGAATATTTGTGGTTCGGGCAGCCCGGCGACAAAGAATCGCGCAAGCGCATCGGTGCCATTTTGGAGGCTCCTCTCTTCTACCCTTACCTCAGCGGCTACAACAACATGCGTGTTGTGGCGCAGATCAAGGGCGCGCCGCTGACTGAAATCGAACCGCTGCTGGACATGGTCGGTCTCCTCGAACGGAAGGATGGGCCATTCAAGACCTATTCACTAGGTATGAAGCAACGGCTTGCCATTGCGGCGGCCATGTTGCGGAAGCCGGAGGTGCTCATTCTCGACGAACCCACCAATGGCCTCGATCCGCAGGGAATCGTGGAAATTCGTGATTTGATTCGTCGAATCGGCAGCGAAGGCGTGACGATTTTGCTGGCAAGCCATTTGCTGGACGAGGTCGAAAAGGTCTGTTCACATGTCGCGGTGCTTCAGAAGGGAAAATTGCTGTATTCGGGATTGGTTTCGGAGATGAAACCCGGGCAATCCTTCATGGTGATGCAGGCCGAAGACATGAAAAGGCTGCTCGGCGCATTGCAAACCCTTCCCGGGTTCATCAACGCCGATCCGCAGGATGGGAAGTTCTACGTCAGTTTCAGTCAAGTGCCTGAGCCTGCGTCCCTCAACCGGTTGTTGCACGAGCAAGGGATTGTCCTTTCTCACTTGGCACTCCGCAAATCGACATTGGAAGAACAATTTTTGGAACTTACCCGCGTACAGTCATGATTCGTCTCCTGAGCATAGAACTCAACAAATTGCGCAGCTACCGCGCATTCTGGATCCTTTCCGCCTTGTATTTTGCTGGATTGGCCGGATGCCTGCTCACCGTGGAGGGAATCATGAATTCGCTCAGCAACGTCAAAATCTTCAGCTTCACGAGCTTTCCAGGTGTATGGCACTACTTTGCCTACATCGGTGGATTTTTCCACTACATTTTGGCGGTCATTGTGATCATCCTGATATGCAGCGAATTCAACTTCAAGACTGTACGTCAAAATGTGATCAGCGGCATGAGCCGCGGTGAATGGCTTGCGGGGAAAATCCTGCTGATGATGTTTTTTGCGCTCGCCTCCACCATTGTGGTATTCCTGTGCAGCATCATCATGGGCTTGACGCATTCCAGCAGCTTTGAGATGGAGATGATGATGGATCAGGCGCATTTTATTTTGGCCTATTTCATCCAAACGGTTGGCTATCTGGTGTTTTCAATCCTCGTCGGTATGTTGATCCGCAATACGGGCATTGCCATCGGCATTTTCTCGATCTACACGTGGATCATTGAAAAGGTCATCGTTTTCTACCTTCCCGACGAAGTCGGAAACTTCCTGCCATTTGAAGCATTTGCCAATACCATCAAATTGCCGTTTCTCGATGCGCTTCCGTTGGGAATGACCGCCCAAACCGGCCCGGACTATCTGGCGCTGGGGGTTTCGGTATTTTACATCGGGCTATTCACTGGACTTTGCTATCTGTTTCTGTCGAAACGGGATTTGTAGGCGGAGTGAAATTTCCGCGCTCATAGACTTAAAAGTTGATATTTTTGAATAATAATTACACAAACTCAACTTTATAGTTGGAATTTCAAGAATCGTGCTTATATTTGCTGCATGAAAAATAAGCGGCGATGGGTGATAGTGCGGCAGTCGGAAAATTTCTCAGGAACTTCAAGGAAAAGCTAAAGGTCTTCGACATCCTGTTTTTGGATGACCGTGGAAAGAATGCGCAGACGCTAGCCACTTTGGAGATTACACCAATTGCTAGAAGGAAAGTCCTCGAATCCTTGGAAATCAATGATTATTCGGAGGGTCCGCTAGCCGAGGCAATGTATGGGGGCAAGGCAGAAATGTGGGTGTTTGGCCGAATTGTCAAAGGGCGGGAAGTTTACATCAAAATTACCCTAGGTTTCGCTGGCGGCGCAGTGATTTGCATTTCCTTTCACATTGCAGAATATCCGATGAGATACCCATTTATACCGAATTCGACCAAATCAACGGGTGAGGAATCGCTTCCAAAATAAAAAAGCACCATGAAAAGTCCCTACACTGGCAAGGAAATGATCTGCATGAAGGAGAATCGCGAAATTGTGTTTCGCAAGGAATCGTTCGATGTGGTGTTTCACTTTTGGAAATGTACCGACTCCGGGGAACAGTTTACCGATGCAGCCCTCGACGAAATCAACCTAGGTCAAGCCTACAATCAGTTTCGGAGCAAGCACAAGTTGCCGTTTCCGGAAGAAATACAGGCGATTAGAGAGCAATACAAACTCTCAGCGTCCAGAATGTCAGAGATTTTAGGTTTTGGGGTCAATGTATACCGTCAGTACGAATCAGGAGAGATTCCAAGCGAATCCAATGCGCGCTTGATTCAGATGGCGCGTGATCCCCGCAAATTCCAGAGTTTGTTGGACCTTTGCAGCACCATCGACGAAAAGTCAAGGGAAAAAGTCCTTCAGCGAATCACATTTCTGCTCCAAACACCCGAGCCCACGCTCACATCGACTGCACTTGAACAGGAAATGTTTGGCCACCTACAACCCGACGAATTTACGGGCTTCAGACGGCCCAATCTCCTTAAAATCAACGCCATGGTATTGGAATTTGCAAAGGCGATGAATCCTTGGAAAACCAAACTCAACAAGCTGCTTTTTTATGCTGATTTTGTGCATTTCAGCAAAACTTGCCGTTCCATCAGTGGCCTGAGGTACGATGCGATTCAATTTGGGCCCGTACCTCACAATTACAACGGCATCTACCAACTCCTCGCAAGCCAAAACACCGTCAGCATTGAATATATCGAATACCCCAATGGAAGCATTGGGGAGCGGTTTCACGCCAAAAAGTCGGAGGTTGAAGATGTGCTTGATCCGACAGAGCATGCTACCGTGCTTGAAGTCGTATCCCGCTTTCAAAAGTCATCGAATCAATCGATTGTCTTTGAAAGTCATCTTGAGGCCGCTTGGAAACAAAATGTGGATCAACCCCAACCTGCCATCAGTTACCTGAAATACGCTTTCGACCTTGTCCACGCCTGACAATGCCCAAACTCATGCTTTCAAGTAACGCATGTTACAGCCTTGGCATGACAATTCGGCTACCTTTGCCACATCAATTTGCGCATGGGAGTTGATCAAGCATTTTCAGGTATGGAAAAGTACATCAAGACATTTACAGAGGCAACCAAAGCATTTGCAAGCTACCTTTGGCAGGACATTACCCATCCCAGCCTGACCAGCTTTTTCTGGTGGACGATTGCCCTGTCAGTCGTCTTTTGGGGCTTCGAATTGTTGAAGCCGTGGCGCACGAAACAAAGTGCCTTCCGCAAAGACTTTTGGCTGGATTTGTTTTACGTCTTTTTCAACTTCTTCCTGTTTTCCTTGATCGTATGGCAGGGCGGGCAGCAAGTGTTGACGCAGCTCTTCGGCGACTTTATCGGGCTTTTTGGGCTGAAAAACGTCGTTGCGATACAGGTCCATCAATTACCTGTTTGGGCTTATTACCTGATTCTGTTTTTGGTTGGTGACTTTGTGAGTTGGAATGTCCACCGCATTTTGCACCGAGTCTCATGGATGTGGGAGTTTCACAAGGTGCACCACTCTGTGGAACAAATGGGATTTGCCGCCCACGTGCGCTACCATTGGATGGAAAACCTGATTTATTGGACCTTCCGGTTCCTGCCTTTTGCTGTCTTGGGAGCAGACATGGGCCAAATCTTCGGAATTCACGTGCTGAATCTTGCTTGGGGACACTTCAACCATACCAATATCACGGTCAACCCGCGCGTCACGGGCTCGATTTTTGGAGCATTGGTGGGTGCCGGACTAGCCTATCTCTATGCGGATGCCGTTTGGATGTGGCCGGTTTGGATTTTAGGCGGCGTGATTGTCTTCGGAGTTTTCCTCGGAAAATACATGCGCCACATCTTCAACAGTCCGGAAATGCATCTTTGGCACCATGCTTGGGATATTCCGGCAAGCCACCCCTATGGCATGAATTTCGGGATCACATTGGCGATTTGGGACTATATCTTCGGAACAGCTGTAGTCCCTAAGATAGACGGGAGTGTGAAATTGGGATTCGATCATCTGGAAGAATTTCCGAAGGGCTTTTTGGGACAATCCATCTACGGATTTGGAAAGCCAAAGCATGCTGCGTTGGCAGCTGAGAAGGCTGTGAAGGCTGTGAAGGCTGTGAAGAAATAGCTGAAATCGGCTCGACTGCCCATTCTTACCACCTTCCTGTGTGGTTGATTTCGCTGAAATTCATCATCAGCCATTCATCTAAAGGGCGGTAGAGGCTTCTTGTACTTCCTACAGACTGATGAATGTCCCATACCGAAATACAAGCAGATCACGCAAGGTATTTTACTTTCGTCACATGAATCGCAACCTCATCCATCAAGCGTGCGGCATCAATCAAATAGTGAAACTCCCGCAAATCCCTGTGAATGCCGGAATCCCAACGAATTTTCCCGTTGTGATACAATTGCAGGTCAAACGTATCGCCGACAAGGCTGGCGCTCGAGATTTCAATTGAAAATGTGCCGTCTTCCTTGGTCCAACCGCCATCGATGAGTTTTCCCGCTTGGTACACGCTGATGCGCGCCTGCATGACAGCCTCCCGCGTGTACACATCCTCGACCTTGCCCGCAAGGCGAATCACCGCGGCAGAATCCCGAACAACCGCCGTCAAGACGCCCGAAGTTTGCAACTTTTCAATTTCTGGTTGCACGGTTTGCGCTTCCAACTCAGAGATTCCCCAGACTTCGACCCCGAAAACAAGGACAAAAGCCAAGACGAACACACGCAAGCGTTCCAAAGGATATTTTGCCCATACCTGCTCTTTGAGGGGTTCTGTCGACACGGCCGAACGGTCCAGCATTCCGCAGATGTTGCCCGTGGCCTGCCGAAGCTCAGCAAAAATGGCATCGGGTTTCATCCCCACAAAGTCGCGCACAACTTTGTCACACACGGCACAATGCCGTCCGCGTTCTGCGGGCGTCATCTTTGCCCAGTCTTCGTGACAGGGCTTTGGAATTCGGAGTTGAGGAATCATCGGCGTCTTCAGTGTTTCCTTGAAGATTGCCGATCGCTTGCAAAAAGCAATGCACAGATTTAGTCCCGTATTACACGGTTAGAACGATTACCTGCCGCCAGGGAAGTCATTCTTTTTGTCGACGACCAACTTGGTGGGGCGATTCGCGACATCCCAAGCTGTGCCAAAAACCAGCTGCGCCACACGCGCAGCACGCGGAAACAGGATTTTCTCGATGTCGTCAGTGGACTTGTGATAGTCTTCATGGACGCCACTGAAATAGAAAATCACCGGCACATTGTGCTTGGCAAAGTTGTAATGGTCGCTGCGGTAGTAAAAGCGATTGGGATCATCAGGCGAATTGAAGGTATAATCCAATTCCAAATTGCCGACGATTTTGTTGGCGTTTTCGTTGCATGCATGCAATTCGGAGCTCAATTTGTCGCTGCCAATGACATAAATGTACTGCGGCTCCCCTTTGTGGGCTTCGTCCACGCGGCCGATCATGTCGATGTTCAAGTTGCAAGAGGTGCGATTGAGCGGAAAAACCGGGTGATCGGAGTAGTATTCGGAGCCCAGCAGCCCCTTTTCTTCACCGGAAACGGGCATGAACAAAATCGTGCGACGGGGCTTGTAGCCATCCTTGACGGCAGCCATAAATGCCTCGGCCACTTCCAAAATCGTCACCGTTCCCGTGCCATCGTCGTCTGCACCGTTGAAAATCTCACCGTCGCGCACGCCCAAGTGGTCGTAATGCGCGGTGATGATGACGAATTCATCCTTTTTGTCGGTGCCTTCAATCATTCCCAAGACGTTTTCTGCAACGATTTCTTCCTTGACGGCATCACTTTTCAAGCTGAATTTCGCTTTGGAAAGGTCCACGTTGCCGATTTCAGCCTTTACGGAAAGTACCTTCTTTTGGGCTTCCACGCTGGTCTTGGCCTTTTTCAGAAGTCCATTGACGGTCGATTCGGAAACATAAAAGGTCGGTATCGGCGCTTCTTTTTCGGCTTTGTAGGCCAATGTCAGCGATTTTCCGCCTGCCGAATGTTTAACCCAAGGATTGCTTGCCAATTTCTTGAAGCCATCGTCAGTCAAGGCTACCAAAACAGCCTTAACACCCTTTTTGCCCAGTGCGTCCATCTTCAGGTCCATGTCCTCGCCCCATTCGCTGGGTTGATCGGTACCTGAAATCACGTATTTGCCGCCGACTTGAGGTTCGCCCGAGAATACAACCGCAACTTTGCCCTTCAGGTCCAAGCCCTTCAGGTTGTCATATTCCTTGGTATCAATGCCATAACCGGCAAAAACATAATCCGCATCAAAGCTCTCCGCCATGCCCATCTTGCTCATGCAGATGAAATCTGTTCCGGATGCGAGTTGTTCCTTGCCTGTCAAGGAAATCACAGCGGACTTGACTTCCAAGCGAATGAGGCCGTATTCTTGGTACCAACTGCCCTTGTTTCCCGGCTTGAGACCTATTTTCTGGAACTGCGAGGCCAAATAGCGTGCAGCAACCTTTTGTCCGCGGGTTCCGGTTTCCCGTCCTTCCAATTCGTCGGATGCGATGAAGGTCAAGAGTGCCTCAAGATCCTCAGCTGTGATCGTGCTTGCGTATTTTTTGACCAATTCAGCCTGATCCGGCGACATTTCGTCGATTTTCGCCGAACTCATCGGCGGGGTCGCGGTCGAAAAAGTCCCCGTTCCCGTCGATGGATTCGGATTCGTTTTGCTCATTCCGCTACTGGAAGGGGCAGACGACGAAGATCCGCTTGAAGTGTTGTTTTGAATCACGCGCGGATCATGCGGTTTGGGAACCTGCGCCCATACAAGGCTCACAGGCAACAACATGGCGCTAGCAAGGATGAACTTGGAGAAAAACTTCATAGGTGAAAGTTCGGGAAAAGCTGAGATATGCGGGGGTAATCTTTTGCGAAAGCCTTGAGAACCAACAAATAATTAGTCGTGAATCGCGATTTTATCAACGCGATTCTGATGTCTTCCGCCTTCAAAGTCAGTGTCGAGGAAGGTGCGCACGATTTCCTCGGCGACCTCAAGGGTGATGAACCTTGCGGGAAGGCAGATCACGTTGGCATCGTTGTGACGACGCGCCAAACTGGCCAATTCGGGTTCCCAAGCGATGGCAGCGCGAACGCCGGCATACTTGTTGGCCGTGATGCAAACACCATTCGCGGAACCGCAAATCAAGATTCCCTTGGCGAATTCACCCGCTTCCACGGCCTTCGCAAGCGGATGGACGTAGTCGGGATAGTCGCAAGAGGCCTCGGAATCCGTGCCGTAATCGGTGACTTTGTAACCCAATTGCTCCAAAAAGCCTTTCATGGCGGCCTTGTACTGGAATCCGGCGTGGTCGCCAGCGATTGCGATCGTTTTTGTATTACTCATCTTCTTCTTCAACTTCCGCAACGGCGGGTTTAACATCATTTTCTCTTTCGGCGGCTGCTTCTCTGGCTTTGCGTTTGAAGACGCGCGCACTGATCAAAATGCTGATCTCGTACAAAATCATCAACGGCGTAAACACCAACAACTGACTGAACGGATCCGGCGAAGGCGTGATCAAGGCTGCAATGATCAACAAGACCACGATCGAATGCCTTCTGTATTTCCGCAAAAATGCCGGAGTGACCAAGCCGATCAAGGAAAGGTAATAGATCACCAACGGCAGTTGGAACACCAATCCGGTTCCAAACAGCACGGTCAATTCGAAACTGATCACATCGCCGATTCGCCAGATGTTTTGCGCTTCCTCAAACAGCACGAACTGCGCGAGAAAAAGCACGGAGGTCGGCAGAATCACGAAGTACCCAAAGGCGACACCGATGAAAAACAGCACGCTGGTGGTGACCACATTCCATCGAATCCGGCCGGCCTCCTTACGCGACAAAGCAGGTCGGATAAAGCGCCACAATTCCCAGCTAATGAATGGAAATGCAGCGATCAAACCCGCAAAGAAGGCGTAGATCAACGCCTTCATGAACTGCTCATAAGGCGAGGTCGCCTGAATCGCCACCATTTCGCCTTGTTTGGTTTTCAGCTGAAAACCACCCATTTGGCCGGATTCGATGAATTTGCGGGCATCGATGCGCAGGTGAATGGGTACCGTCTTGGCTGAATTGTCCTTGCTTTGCGGAATGGATGACAATTCTGCGGAATCTCCAATTTCAGGCGGGGCGTTCGGGATGGAGGCGTTGGGATCTGCCAGCAAATTTCCTTGAAGGGTCATCATGGCTTCCAGATCGATGCTATCGGCCTTCATCGTAAAAAATGCCCCGTTTTTCTCCTCTGGTGGACAAAAATCGTCGGTGATGTGCTCACAAATGAGGCGATAGGTCACAAAATCATACCGGAAAGGCGCCATAAATACGCCTCCAATTACCTCCACACGGTAGATGAACAACACGACTGCAAAAATGGAAATGGCAATGACCATCCGGACCAAGTGCCAACGCAGCTCCTCCAAGTGGTCGAAAAACGACATCTCCTCCGGATCTTGGTCCAGACCACGCTTTACTTTTTTTCGCCAGGAAAATATGCCCACTCAGCCGCTATTTTTCGATGAAAGCCCGATTCTCAGTCAAAAGAAACTTCGATGAGCTTGAATTCATTTCGCTCGACATTGCCAACCCCGAGGAGCATCATTTTGTTTGGCCCCACCATCGTGCTCCGTCTTGGGAAGAAGAGATTGTTCTCACGTTCGTTGCGTGCCAAGTCCTTGTGGGTGACTTCGCCCGTTTTCAGGTCAAAACTCGAACAAACGATTTTTCCCTGCGCGCCACGTTCGTTGAGGTAGACAAAGTGGATTTGACCTTCTGCGATGCCGCAAACATAGCCCAACAATTCGCCGCGGTAGTAGTCGCGCTGCTTCTTTTCAAAGGAATTGGCCCATTTGATCGCGCCGCTTTTGAGGTCGATTGCCACCGTTGCGATATCGTAGTAGCGGTGCTGCGGCTTGTCGTTGTGCTCGATGATGTAAAATTCCTCCATCACCCAGTAAAGTTGCCCTTTGTCTTCCCGCAATTCTGATTTGGTGAAATCGGCACCGCGCTCCTTGTAGCGTGTCACCAAGGCGTCGGGCAAATCCATGATAAACTCCTGGGACTTGACGAGTTCGCGTTTGATGTCAAAGAGCTGATAGACAATCTTATTCCATTTGAGGGGAGTCGAATACTTATTCGCGCCGTTGAGAAAGCCCTTTTCGCTGCCGTCCGAGAGAATTCCCACAAAGGCCAAATCACCGGAATCCGTAATCTTGATCATCCCTTCGGGAACGGATACGCCCGGCAAATCCAAGGCGTAGGTGTAGAATTTGCTTTCCTTGTGAACATAACGCACGATCATCGGCTGATGCACGGTGTCCTTAACGGTGTTGGTAGCGGTTTCATACACCATGTAGAAGTAGGCATTGCCGCGATTGTCGATCGTCGCTTGCTTGACGAGGTATTTTTGCAAAGTTGGCTCCAACAACAAGCGTTTGCCCCAGATTTTCGTGCCGCTATCATCGGTCACAGAGCAAAAGAAATCGCGTTTTTTGTAGCTCGCCCCGGGATTATGGCCCATCCAAAACAGACTTTTTTTGTCCGGTGAATAGGCGATCACTTCTTCATAGCCCTTTTTCGCCTTTTTGGTATAGGTCGAAATCGTCTGCAGACCTCCGCGATCGTGTCCATCTAAATCCCAGAGCTGCAATTTTGTAGCCTGACGTTTGATGGCGGGCGAAAATTGGGTGCCAATCACACCGACAGCGCCATCCAAGCGAATCAAATCCGTCACCGCTGTCAGGCGAGGGTCGCCATCCTTCGTGACCGGCTTGAACCAGACTTCTTCAAACTTGTCGCTGTAGGTCTGTACGTAATAGTTGGCAAATTTCCGCTCAAGGTCATTGTTCCAGTACTCGATCACGCTGAACCGGTCGTCTTTGTTGGCGACAATTCCGGTCGGATACCCCATGGTGCTCACTGGATAGTTGAGTCCAAAGGTTTTTTCGGCGGTGATGCGTTGTGCCGAGACGCTGCCGGTCAAGATCAACACCAAAACGGGCAACAAAATCAATACTTTCTTCATACGCGATCGAAATGGATCAAAAACTCGAATCAGGAATGCTCCAAATTGGGAACGGCCTCATACTGAAGGGGAAATGCCATCATTTTTTCGTGGATTTCGCCTTTGACACGGTTGATGACAGCTTCATTTTCCGGCGCTTCCAACACTTGGTCGATTTTCTCGGCAATGAACAGCATGTCATCTTCCAGCAAACCCCTTGAGGTGACAGCCGCAGTTCCGATGCGGATACCGCTTGTCACAAACGGGCTTTCCGTATCGAAGGGCACCATGTTTTTGTTGACAGTGATGTCAGCAGCGACAAGGGCATTTTCGGCGATTTTCCCATTGAGACCTTTGCTACGCAAATCGACCAACATCAAGTGGTTGTCGGTACCATCGCTGATAATCTTATAGCCACGGGCGATCATGGCATCGGCCATGACCTTTGCGTTGCGAATCACCTGCTGCCCGTAAGCCTTGAACGAAGGCTGCAATGCCTCGCCAAAAGCCACAGCCTTGGAGGCGATCACGTGCATCAGCGGGCCACCTTGGGAGCCGGGAAACACGGCGCCATCGAGCAATGCGCTCATTTTGATGGGCGTGCCATTTTTCATGGTCTTGCCAAATGGATTGTCGAAATCATTGCCCATCATGATCAGTCCACCACGTGGACCGCGAAGGGTCTTGTGCGTGGTCGTCGTGACGATATGGCAATGCTCCATGGGGTTGTTGAGCAAGCCTGCGGCGATCAAACCTGCAGGGTGGGCGATATCGGCCATGAGCAGCGCCCCGACTTCGTCGGCGATGGCGCGCATGGTCGCATAGTCCCAGTCGCGGGCATAGGCGCTTGCGCCGGCGATGATCATCTTCGGACGCTCACGCAAGGCCACTTCGCGAATCTTGTTGAAATCGATTCGACCCGTCTCCTTCTCCACCCCATAGAATACTGGATGATAGAGCTTTCCGCTGAAATTAACCGGGCTGCCGTGGGTCAAGTGACCGCCATGGCTCAGGTCAAATCCAAGGATTTTATCGCCAGGTTGCAAGCAAGCCAGCATCACAGCAAAGTTTGCCTGTGAACCGGAATGCGGTTGCACGTTGCACCATTCGGCACCAAAAAGCTGCTTGGCACGGTCGCGGGCGATGTTTTCCGCCTCATCGACAAAGTGACAACCGCCGTAGTAGCGTTTGCCGGGCAAGCCCTCGGCATATTTGTTGGTCAGGCAGGAGCCCATGGCCTCCAAAACCGCCTGTGAAACAAAATTCTCCGAGGCAATCAGTTCGAGGCCTTCCTTTTGCCTGTGAAATTCCTTGTCAATGATGTCAAAAATGGGATCACGCATGCTTTTGCATTTGAATTTGAGCGCGAAGTTACTGCAAATTCAGGTACCGAGAAGGCTGTTTCTGAGGATGTGGAAAACCGCAGGACCGATGGGGAAATTTCCCGTTCGCTGGAGATTCGGAGAAATGATGAGCCGCGCATCCCTATCGAATTCATCAAAACAAGCTATCTTCGGAGGGATGCATGCATTTCACCGGCTTCGTTTCTGCATTGTCTTGACAGTTTTGGTCATGTGCTTTGCGCATGTGCCAGCCCAGGTGACAGGTTGGATTGTCGACGGCGAAGACGGGGATTCATTGCCATTTGCCTACCTGATCAACCTGAATTCTCAAAAGGGCTGCTTTTCAGGGCTTGACGGCCACTTCGAATTGGAGGTCCGGCCTGAAGGGGATTCTGTCAAAATCAGTTTGCTTGGCTATTTGCCACGGACACTTTTCCTTGGTCCCAAAGCAGAAATGCAAATCCAGCTCCTGCCGGGGGGCGTCAATATTCAGTCCGTCTTGATTACCCCAACGGAAAATCCGGCATTGAGGATTGTACGCAACGTGGTCGAGAACCGGGACAGCAACAATCCGCAAAACCTCAACGACTACAGCAGCAAAAGCTACAACAAACTCAGTGCGCGCCAGGACTACCCCAGCCAAACACCTGACAGTCTGCGCATTCCACATCACATTTTCCTTTCAGAAACCGTCACGGAACGGCTTCAAATCCGGCAGGGAAAGGTGCAGGAAAGAATCCTGTCGGCAAGATTGGCGGGATATCCGGGAAAGGTGATCCCCTTCACGGCCGGGGATTTGCAGGATTTGAGCTTTTACACCAACTACATCGCAGTTTTTGGCCAGCCGTTCCTCAATCCTGCCTCCAATCCCGGGCTTCAAAACTACCAATTCACCTTGATCGACACCATGCTTTCAGGGCCGGATTCCATCTTTACCCTTCATTTCGAACCGGGAAAAACGACATTTGATGGCTTTTCTGGCGAGCTCAGGGTGCAAAGTGGTAGCTGGGCCTTGCTCACCGTGGATGCCGATCTCGTTATCAGCGAGGCAAGTCTTTTGCTCAAAAGCGGACATATCCGGCAGATTTACACCCAACTGCCTGACGGACATTGGGTTCCTTCGCAGCTCAACACAGAAATCAAGACCAAATCCCTGAGCAAAAATGAGCCTGTCCGGTTTCAATTCAACGGATTTTCCAGCTTCTCTGCGCATGTCATCGGCGATTCAGCCATTCAAAGATTCCGGTCAGAAGATGTTTTGGTGGTCGCCGAAAGTGCAGGCAAAGAAGACAGCTTGCTGAAATCCGCCCGGTCTATTCCCTTGGATACGCTGGACAGGATGAGCTATCGACGCTTGGACAGCCTGGGTCGCGCCTTTGGCTTAAACCGCGTGTTTGACCAGACTTGGAAAATCAGCGACGGGAAATTGATGTTGGGTCCGGTGGACCTTTTGCTGGAGCGCATTGTGACCAACAATCAGGTGGAAAAACTGCGGATTGGATTTGGGATTGAGACCAACAGCAAACTGAGCAAACGGTTCGATATCGGCATTTTTGCTGGCTGGGGAATTGCAGATCGCCAAGCCAAATGGGGTGCAAATATTCAAGTGACACCTTTGGGAGACGATCGATTGTATTTCGGGGTTTCGCGCAGTTATGACCTCGTCGAAAGCGGTTTCAGGCGACTGGGAATCAGACCCGAACGTGGGCTCCACCAAAATATCTACCGGGAATTCGGGATCCGGAACTGGTATTTGAAAGACATGGATTATGTCGATACCCGGGAAATCTGGATCGGTACACGGCTTCCCTCGGATTTGGGCATACGCATCGGGCGAAGGTTGGAAACCAGCCTGAACGGCTATGGAGCGCGGTTTGACGGAGACTCAAGCCACCAATTTGACGAGGCTGAAATCCTGCTGCGTTGGGCGCCCGGTGCGCAGTATGCGACAAGTGCCGGACGACGGCTGCTACTCAGCAACAAAGCGCCTGTCTTCATGGCGAGGTTCACCAGAGGACTCGCAACCGACCGCGGAGACTTTGAATACAATGCCTTGGCATTTGCGATGAAACATAGTTTTAATGCCTTCCGAGGAGGAAAAGCCACGATCCAGATTTTTGCCGGTGGCAACGATCGCACGCTTCCACGCGCCCGCATGCGTGTCTATCGCAGCAACTTTGCCAAAGGCAATTTCACCGAACTTCCGGGAGCTTTCAATACCATGCGCTACGACGAATTTGCATCTGACGTGTACGCAGAAGGCTTTATTTACTTAAGTCCGCGGTTGCGGTGGCTGCATCTCGGCAAGCGGATACAGCCGCGATTGCACCTGTCGATGGCCGCAGCTTGGGGAAGTCTCTACCCAACGAGCAATGACCGCGCTGCCCCGATGGTGCATCGTGCTCCCTCCAACGTTTATCTCGAACCCGGACTTACCCTGACGCACTTCCTCCCCGCGCCTAAAATCGACAACTTCGTTGTTTCCTTTATTCGGAGCATCGGGGTGGGTGTCTATTATCGGGTTGGGGCTTATTCCTTGCCTACTGTGAGGCAAAATCTTGCATTCCGACTGTCAATCGGGAGGATTTAGGAAGTTTTTCATTCCATTTTCACCTCTAAAACCGAAGTGGTGATCCAAATTTCGTCTTCGTTGTACACTCTGAAGGTGTAAATTCCAGCTCCGGAAAATTGGTAGGGAAACTGCGAATAAGTCCAATTCGGGTCCAAGGTAAACTCCATGGTTTCTACGTAAGTGCCTGCACCTTTTCCTGATCCCACCCAGACATCGACAAAAATGTGATGGGTTTTAAATGGTCGGATGTGGCGCAGCAATACGGCGAGTGTAGAGGTATTTCCCGGCGGAATGGTTACCGCTTTCAGGGCAGAATCTGGCATGCCTTTGGTGGCCGATTTGCAGAAAATCAGTCTTGCGCCCTCAAAGTACTCCGGACTGTTTTCCTCCTCCTTGACGATCACCTCGACCTCGCCCCTGCAGATTTCCTTTTTTGCGGCATCCATGACGAGTACCCGGTACCGCCCCGTTTGCTGAAAACGATAGGAAATCAGCAACCAGTTTTTGTTGTGATCGACGGCGCTCGTCTTGGTATCAAACTCAGCATACTGCCCATCGCGCTGATAATCAATGAAAAAATAGAGCTTTTCCGTACGAATGGGTTCTGGATTCCGAAATAAGATTTCGATGTTTTGCCCAAATCGCTCCAATTCAAACTGTTTGCCAGACCCTAAAGGAAGGCCGCTTTCTGTATGGTCAAGGCAAAAGGTGATGTCTTGCGCGTTGCCGGGCAAGGCACACATCATCCATGCAAAACCAACGAAGAAAAGCTTCAGTCTCATCACGTGGCTAAATTTAGCACAGGATTGCCAAACTTTGGAGACGATCCCGGTCAAAACAAAACTGATGCAAAACGCATTCCAAGACTGATCCAAACAGATGGGAAAAATCGTAAGTTGCAGAAACGAAATGTTGCAACCGATGAAAAAAGTTTCCACTTACTTGATTTTGATGCTTGTAGGCATCTTCCTTTCACAGAATGCCATTGCCCAGAAAGGCGATATCGCTTCGGTCGTCACCCACAAATGGCGGGTGATTTGGTATTCCGACGATGGCGTTGAGAAAAACATGCTGGAAAAGAAACAACAATTGGTCCTGAGGGCTGATGGCACTGGCGAAATGTTCATGCTCGGCGAAAAGGTCGGTCCGGTGACTTGGTCTGTTGCCGAAGGAAAAGACAAAATCACCTTCCAGGACGATCCCATCGCGCCGGCCTATATCGTAAAGGTGACCAAATACAAAAACGGCAAAAACATGCTTTTCACAGGCGAATTGCCCACGGGTACGATTCGCAAGGTGTACTTCGAGATGTTGAGTGGAAAATGAGATTCCATTAGGGATCTCGCCCCGATCAACTTCCTAAGTTTGACCGAAGGCTTCCAAAGCAAATGCCCGCTCCAATGAAAGAGCGGGCATTTGTATTGAGTTTGAATCCGACTTATCTCACCAAGGTGATGTTGCCGTTGAATTCTCTGTCGCCAATGCGAAGTGTGTAGAAAAATACACCATCGGGAACTGGACCTCTTTCATTTTCACCGTTCCAGCCACCGGTTTTGTTGGTGGTGCTCCATTGTTTCACACCCCAGCGGTCAAACACGGCGCAAGTAAACGGCTGATCGCCTGTGTACTGAATCACAAATTCGTCATTGAGTCCATCCGCATTCGGGCTGAATACGTTGGGAATGAAAAGATCAGGCACCTTCACAATGTAAGGGCCGTGGCTCACGGTTCCAACGCAACCCCATTCGTTCCGCACGGTCAGCGTCACAAAATACGTGCCCGGAGCGGAGAAAGTATAGGTCGGATTCTGCTCGGGGCTTTGGAAGCCCGTTCCGAAATCCCACATCCAAGCACTGCTGCCTTGTGTGTCGTCGATGAAGTTGACAGCTGAACCCGGAATCGTCAATTCCACGGGATAGTTGGGATCCGAATGAAATCCTGCCACAACGGTATCATGCACCACGACCGTCATCGCGATATCGGAGCTGTCTGCGCATCCTCCTGTGTTGGTGCCATACAGCATTACAGGGTAGGAACCAGGCTCAGAGAAGGTATGCGTGATCGGCGAACCGTTTTCGCGTGGACTACCGTCGCCGAAATCCCAAGTGAGCAAGATGCCGTCTGCTGTGAGCGAGGTGAAGTTCACTTCGACAGGTGCGCAGCCATCGTTAAATGAGCTTGCAAACTCGACTTTGGGGGTTTCTATGACTTGAATGGTGATCGAATCGGTACCAAAACAACCTGACTCCGAAAGTGTGACGTAATAGGTCGTCGTCGCATTGGGGGTAGCAATCGGATCGGCGGAGGCCGCATCGTCCAATGAACTGCTTGGGCTCCAAGAAATGTTGCTTCCACCCAATCCGCCAGTCACGTGCAGACCGACAGACTGACCTTGGCAAACGATGCTTGTATCAGCCGTTACCACTGGAACGATCTCATTCACAACCGTGACCAGCAATGAATCCGTCATGACAGGTATTGTAGGTGACCGTGAAGTAGAAATACATCGTCTGATCGGGGTTGATCTGCACGTCTTCAATGTTGTTGGCGCCAACCACATACTGCGAGGGCTGCCATTCAATGATGATATTTTGCAAATCACCGGGCGAGAGTCCATTCACCCAACCAATCGTACCGTTAAGGTTCCATGGACCTGATCCCGCGCAGACCGTCATGTTAGGACCTGCATCGAGCAATGGTGACGGGTTGATGGTCACCAACACGGAATCGACGTTGGTACATCCCTGTGCGGTTGAGACCGTCAGGTAATACAAACTCGTTTGCGCAGGCGAAGCCATGACGTCAGGAACATTGGTGGCACCCAGCCCAGCGGCGGGAGACCAAGTATAGCTGACGATTGAATCTGGAATCACTTGATTGGAAACGGAGGCATTGCCATCCAAGAAAGCAGAATCCCCGGCACAGATGTCGCGGTTTTGACCGGCATCGACGGTTGGAATCTCTGTCACATACACCACGACGGTGTCGGCGTTGCTTGGGCAACCATTGCTCCATACGACCAACGAATAATTGGTGGTCAATGATGGGAAAGCCCAAGGGCTCGCTTGCTGATAATTGCTCAATCCGGTGATTGGGCTCCATTGAAACTCATACTGTGGGCCGGCATTGCTGGCAATTCCCTGAAGCTGAGTGGTGTCGCCGGCACAGATAATGCGGTTAGGACCTGCATCTGCTATCGGGAGCGGATTCACCACGACTTCTACGGTCGAAAGCGTATCTGTGGTCGTGAAATCGGAAGTACAACCTGTACTCAGGTCGGTTACAACCAAAGCATAGATGGTAGAAGTATCCGGTCTTGCGCAAGGATTGGCAATCGTTGCATTGTTCAAGCCAGTGCCCGGAATCCACTGATAGGTGTAGGGACCATAGCCGTTGCTGATCGAAGGTGTGAGAACCACGCAAGGTGCGGGGGTTGCACAAATCGCGGTATCAGGTCCGGCATCGACGATGGGTTTGGGCAATACATTGACAATCATCGAGTCCAGTGGTGAAGTACAACCATTCTGGTCGGTCACCATCAGGTAATAGACAGTTGTATCTGTCGGATTTGCCACCGGATTGGGGCAGTTGACGCAGCTGAGTCCGCATGGCGGATTGTTGCAGCTCCAAGTGTAATAGTAAGGTGCTCCACCTCCGCCAGAGGCGGATCCTTGCAAAGCCACACCACCTGAACCTTCGCAGAAGCTCATGTCAGGACCGGCATTTGCTACGGGATTGGGGTTGGCATTGACAGTAGTTGCTCCTGTAGATACACAACCTTGGGCGTCTGTGACGGTAACCGAATAGGTTCCGGAGCAAAGACCGACGATGCCTGTGGCAGTCGAACCGGTTGACCAAAGAATGTTGTAGGGAGCCGTGCCGCCCGCAGGTACCGCAGTAGCGGTACCATTGCATTGTCCAGCGCATGATTCTGGGGTAGCATAGGCAACCACGGACGTTGGGCTTGGTTCCAGCACTGTGACGTTTCGAGTTATGACGCAGCCATTGGCATCGGTGATACTGCAGGTATAGGCACCCGCACTCAGGTTTGAAGCGGTAGCCCCACTGCCACCCCAAGGCGACCAAGCATAATGAAGCGGAGTTCCGCCTGATACGATGACTGTTGCAGAACCATTGTATCCTCCATTGCACGATACATTCATGCTTGTTAAAGGCGGACATCTGCGATGGCTGCGTGACTTGAATGGAGGTAATTGCTGTACAGCCGTTTGAAATCTGTAACCGTAACAGTAGCTGCCAGCAGGCAAACCAGTAGCAGTGGGAGTCGCTTGGCCATTGGACCATGTATGTTGTATCCGGGGACGCCACCACTAGCACTTTGCGTTTCAGTTCCAGATGACGTGCCAAAACACCAAGCCGGCGACATTGTTGAAGCTGGAATAATTTGTGTCGGCCCACGGTGACGGTATCTCGGATGAGGTGCATCCATTGGCATCTGTCACGGCACGATGTATTGGCCAGCCGTCAAGCGGCGCAGTTTGTGCAGTCTGCCCCGTTGGTGTCCAAGAATAGGTATATCCGGGGGTGCCGCCAACTGCTGCCGTCGATGCCGCTCCGTTGTTTCCGCCAAAACAAAGTTAATTGGTAGCTGAGGCGTATTTGAAGTCGTTGGCTGGAGAATCGTATAAGACTCAATCAACTGACATCCAACACGTCTGTAACGGTCACCGTTACAGGTACCCGCAGGCACGTTGTTAAATCGAACTTGTGGTTGAGCCAATTGCCCACAAATAAGACGAAAGGCGGGAAACCTCCCGATGGATTCCACGCTTGCAGATCCCGTTGCAGCACCTGGGCAGTTGACGTCGTTGACAGTTGGGTTTAGGCTGAAACCAGGAGTAAAGCCAACGTTGACAGTATCGCGAACCTGAACCGTGCTACCGTCGCAGTTGGTATAGGTAATCTCAGCATAGTAGGATGTGTTTGAAGTAGGACAGGCAGTAACTGCCAACGATGTGCCGATTGCGACAGGGTTGCCGACTTGGTACCAGGCAACTTCGTATGGTTTGATGCACCTGCGGGAGTCCAACGCCAACCTTCGTTGGTTGCACTCCATTGCGTCGGAAATTGCGCCCAGGAACCGCGACTGCGGCATGTTCCAGTGGCATTGTGCAAACCCAAAATTGAAGCGCCACCGTTCCAAGTCGAGCAAAGTGGCTTTTCTTGAATATAGACTTCAATGATATTGGTCGTTTCGTAGATTGCAATTTGCTGAGTTGTGAACGAACCAGTGCATGAAAACATTGCATTCTGCTACCAAGAAACCACGTAAACACGGCAGGGAGCAGTTCCATACAACTGGGCATACACTGCCCCACCGAATGCAGGGTTGATGTCATGCCATGGTCCCATGATACAGTTAAGAGGTGCTCCTGGATCTGGAATTGGCGCGTTGATTGGCCAAGGGCAATTTGAACCAACCGCATTCAAAGCAAACGAAACCATTCCGTTGGACCCTGGCTGCGCTTGGGTGTAGTTGGTTCCATAAAAACAATAATCAAAAGGGAGCGTCGTGATTGGCCCCCATACATCGTCTTGGTTGATAATGATCGGTGCCCCGGTGCTGAAGGAATAGGGGTTGTAAGGAATGGTCTGCACGTTGTAGGTCGTCGGCGCAAAGCCGGAGACCGGTACGGCAGTCAAGTTCACGCAACCACCGCAACCAAGAGTGGTATCATTCCCGGCATCCACGCCAGGGCATGAGATGGTCGGTTGGGCATACGCAGTTGAAAAGGCAACAAGAATTGAGCAGAAAACAACTAAAACGACTTTTTTCATAGACTACAGGCGTAGATCATTGAAATCTCCAAAAACCGGGGCAAACACTGTTTTGGGGAGCCCCACCCACGATGCAACCCGAAAGGGCCACATCAATCCCAAAATTTAACCAGAAAACGAAGTCTCACCAAAATTCATGGCTGATTGGGCAGAAACAGTGCTTGAACTGTACTTCGTTACCCAACACAAAACCCTTGATTCCAAGTGCACGATCGATTTCCTAATGCAAAACAAACGATCCGACGCGGAATTACAAAGATTGATTATCCACGAACCTTGATTCGTCCGCCCTACGAACGTCCATTTGGCTATCATTGGCTAGGGCCGCTCCAGAAAACCTTTTGCGGCCTTTTCCATCAACCAAGCTTCTTCAACCAACGGCTGCGTCGCCGCGATCTGCGCTTGAAGCCTGCCTGTATCCGCCAATTTCAAACTCGCCCGGTAAATGGCATGCAGTAAATTCACAAAATTGGTGTAGGCAGCGCGGTTGCCTTCGGAAATGAGTTGATTGCGCCGCAAAAACGAGCGGAATGAGGTGATCAAAGAAAGCATCGGTTCGGTGTCACCCTGTTCAAAATAGATCATCAGCATCATTTTGCGGGTATCCAAGGAATAAAACACGTCTGTAAACTCGACACGCAAAAGGTTGCGCAGCGCCTTGTCATATTCGCCCCGGTGGTAATGCAAATCCGCAAGGTTGTAGGAATAGGCGTTTTCGCGGAAGTCCACGGGCAGGTTTTGCTTGTACTTGTTGATGAATTCCTCCACCCAATCAAATTCGGAGAGCCGCAACCCCACACTTGCGATATTTTTGTACTTCCAAGCAGAGAGAATGCCGTTTTCAAGGATATTTCCCGTCTCCAACGCCGAACGGTACAGCTTGTGCAGGGCTTCAAGGTAGGCCGCCTCCCCTGCCCTCACCTGCCGGATGCAATAATTTTGCGCATAGGAAAAGAGCTCCCGCCATGCCTCGTCGCCAAAGGCAGTCGCATTGTGAATCAGCAACTGCGAAAGCCGTTCAAAGCTGTCAGCACCGGCCTCGCCAATGAGCAGCCGCAACACCATATAATAGGCAGCCATCGTCGGCACCTTTTCATGGTCATAATTGTGGAGGTAGGTCAGCAAGCCTCCCGTGAGGCGCGTGTCGTATTTGCCTGAGAGAATCGACTGCCGGTTGATGACTTCACAGGTGAGCCGCAAACGGGAAATCAAGTAAAAATCATCGAGATAATCGACCATTTCCTGCAAATTGGCATCGTACGTTCGTACCTGACGGTTCAACATCTCACGCACTTCGATGCCCGCGGCTTGGTACCGGCGCCAAAAATGATCCTCTGTCTGCGTGGTTTCCTTGTCCAATTTCTGATGGATGCGCTTGAGCTGCAGGCGGAAGTTCTTTTCCAAGGGACGTCGTTCAAATGCCTCGAGCACATGCAATTCACGCAGGGATTCGTGGTTTTGGTATTGCTCGAATCCCAAAAATGCCTCAGCCTGTCGCAAAAGGGCATTCATTTCGGTGGCGATATCCTGCTCTGTAGCCGGCTTGCCGGGATGCGCAAGGTCCCAAACCTCGTAGCGGTCCAGTTTTTCGGCAGAAAAATCAGGCGCAGTTTTCTTCAATACCCGGAAAAGCTCCAAAAGCCCTTCGCTGCGATTGAAGTAGGGCGATTCCAAAAAATCTTCAAACCGCCGAAGCTCCGAAACGCGAAAAGTCCGCAACAACGCCACCAATTTGCTAGCATGCATTCCCAAAAGACGCAATTTTTCGCATCAAAAAGTAGCCCAAAGAAAACTTTCTTTCAAAAAATAGTTCCACAATTTTAACTATCTAAAAATGCTCAAAAAACATACTCAACTGATTTACAAATCAATTTTTAAATTCAACTCCAAACATTGATTCTGATAATTCTGCAAATTCTGCTCAAGAAAGAGAAGAAAATGTATTTCGCCACGCAAATTCTCCCCCTTAAGTTTGACATTAGATAAAAAGGCGTATTTCAAAATGCCAGTTATGAGGAAGTTATCAGCTCTATTTTGCCTTGTCTTGATTGGAATGCTGCAGGCGAACGCACAGTTCCTCTCCGTGTTTCCCGGGGATGCCAATGCCAACGGTGGCTGCACCCACGTCGACTTGCTGCAAATCGGGCAATCCTATCTTTTCACGGGTCCGCCGCGGAATGCGCAGGACATCATTTGGAGCGCCCACCCTGCCCAAAGCTGGGTTGGTCAACCGGTTGGGGTCAATGCTGCGCACGCCGATTGCAACGGAGATGGTTTGGTAGACCGGTTTGATGCCTTGGCCATCGAAGCCAACTTTGGACAGCCATTTGGCGCAACGATCACCGATGTCAATTCGATTGGAACGGGAAATAATCCCACAGTCGGCATCAATCTCGTTCAGGATTCCATTTTTGTACAAGGGACGACGGTGTTGACACTCAGCATCGAGCTTGGTTCTCAGGCGAATCCGGTAGACAGCATCTATGGTTTGGCCTTGACGATCAGCTACGACCCGCAGATCGTCGACAATATCAACCTCAACTGGACGGGTGGATTTTTGGCGGATTCGATGGGCAATTCGATTCTTTTTGCTCGGGCCGATACGATTCTAGGAAAGATCTACTTGGCGGTAACCGCCACAGACCACAGCAATCGAATGGGATATGGCACCTTGGGAACGATCGGCATCGTGATGGACGACAACATCCGCGTCAATGGACGCTGGGATTTGCTGCTCGAACCCACCTATGTTTTGGGTATGACGGCTTCGGCTGCAATGGTGGGTCTTCATCCACTTGGGGATACCCTTACCGTCATTACGGCGCGCACGGATCCTTTTTCCAATGCAGTCGAAGTATATCCCAATCCGGCGAGCAATCGGTTCATCGTCCACAGCGACCTACGCATGGCGAAGGTGCTGCTCTGGGACAGTCGCGGCCGATTGGTTTTGGAACGCAAAAACTTGAATCATCAACTTGAAACATTTGATACAGCGCAACTTGCTGCAGGCTGCTACTTTCTGGAAGTGCACTCAGAAACTGGCATTCAACGCAAAAAGTTGATTCTAAACTCGAAATAAGGACTTCTACAATTAGGGTAAACACAATGAAAAAATTAGGCGTATTCACATTCTTGCTTGCAATTTGTCTCTCTTGGGCACAGGCTCAAGTCTACTACATCACGGTTTCCGGAACGGTTACAGACATCAATGGAGGTGCCCCCGTGGCCAACCACTTGGTAGATGTCGCAATTGACTCCAGCAACTTTTTTGGCTACAGCTACTTTACAACAGTGACGACCGACGCACTTGGCCAATACTCCGCAGTGGTTCCTGTGGTGATCGGTTTGAACCAAGGTACAGGTTATACTGGAACGCGTGATTGCACACCCGGCGGCTACAGTGTGGTGAATTATACATTCACCAACAATACCACCACGATTCCCAACTTGAACCATCAGATTTGCACCACAGTGCAAAACAACTGCAATTCGGCGTTCTCGGCCACATGGATTCAGGGCTCAACCAACGTGCAGTTTGCGGATCAGTCTACTGCCAGTACAGGCAATATCACGGCTTGGTCTTGGAACTTTGGCGACGGAGGGACGAGCAGCTTGCAAAACCCCAGCCACAGCTACAATGCTATGGGATCCTACGTCGTCTGTTTGGACATCACAACGTCGACGGGCTGCACCGATACGTATTGCGACTCCGTTTACGTGGGCAACAACACCGGTATTTTCTGCAATGCAACGTTGACCCCCAACGTCAATCCAGGTGGTAGCGTAACGTATTCTGTGACTGCATCCGGTTCCGGCACGATCGTCGGATATTCCTATGACTTTGGCGATGGCAGCCCGATTTTGGGCAGCGCAAATGCATCGGAAACGCATACCTACGCCGTCAGCGGCACCTATATTGCCTGTGTGGATGTCATTTTCAGCGATTCATGCATTGCGCGCAGCTGTGCAACGGTCACGACGACCGGCGCATTGGGCTGCCAAGCCGGCTTCTTCTGGTATCCTGATTCCAGCGGCAACTACAGCATCATCGTGGTCAACACTTCCGCCGGCAACAACCTGAGCTATCAGTGGACCTTTGGTGACGGTAGCTCGAGTACCCAAGCTTATCCGCAACATACCTACAGCGGCCCAGGCACATTTGTGGTTTGCGTCACGGTCACGAGCAACAATCCACAGTGTACCGACACCTATTGTGATTCCTTGGTGGTGGTCAATAAAGTCGCTACCCCATTCACCATCAACGTGATTGCCAATGGCGCAACCTCTGTGAATCCGAATCAAAATGCCGCGGCCAACGTGAGCATCTACCCCAATCCGGCGCGTGACTTCTTGCAAGTCGATGTAACATTGACTGACAACAGCAATGTTGGAATCGCGTTGATGGATGTCAGCGGAAGGGTTGTTGCCACGGAAAATGTCGGCGAATTGAACAGCGGCAAACATGGCATCCGCTTGCAGACGCAAGACTTGCCAGCCGGCCTCTACCTCGCCCGTGTGACCACCAACAACGGTCAAAGCACCCACAAGGTGATGATTGCACACTGATTTTTCCAGGAAAATCGTTTGATCCTCTGTTACAGCCTCCTCGAATTCGGGGAGGCTGTAGTTTTTAAATGAAGCGCCTCGAAACCACGTAGAAAGCCCGGTTTTGATTAGGAATTTGGCGATGCTATTCCGACATTCGCAGAAGATTGGGGAATTGGAAATCAATCGTTTGAACATGAAAAAGCATCTTATTTGGACGTTTTGGATGATCGTCTGCGGCCTTACCACAATGCAGGCACAACAGGTTAATGTTTCGGGAACGATCACCGACACCGGAACCGGCTTTGGAACGGCAAATTATCCCGTGGAAATCGTCGTGTACGATTCGATGAGCTCCAATTTGGTCCTTCAATCCACGGTCTATACGGATTCCGTCGGGGCCTACCAATTCAGCTTCCCCACGATCAATGGCCCCTTGCTCGGAAATGGTGAGGTGAATGTGCAGGATTGCAACGGAATGATACAGTCATTGCATTTTGCCTTCAACAATGGCAGCGCCAACCTCACCAACTTTGATTTCGGGATTTGTGTGCCTACTGCAGGTTGCACTGCTTCCTTCATGGCCATACCTCAAATCGGCGGAACAAACGTAGTTTTCCATGACTATTCAACGACCAACTTGGGTGCTATCGTCAACTGGGAATGGCAGTTCGGAGATGGCGACTCTGCTTTTGGTTTGAATATGCTTCACAATTACCCATCGTTTGGAACCTACCTCGCTTGCCTTACCATTACGACCAACAACGGTTGCACCGCGACCTTCTGTGATTCAGTTACCGTCGGGTCGATCAACGCCAATTGCCAAGTCACGTTGAACTACGGCGTTTTCCCTAGCGGGGCTTACGGGTTTTCTGCTGCTGCAACAGGGACCGGCATTCCGGTGAACTATTTTTATGACTTCGGGGATGGAAACACCCTGAGCAATGGCAGCGACAGCGTCCTTTACAGCTATCCCAACAATGGAAACTATTCGGCTTGTGTGACGGTAATGTTTTCCGACTCCTGCATCGCAACGGGTTGCGTCGGTGTCGTGACGCCCAATGTGGCTTGCAACGCCTCCTTTTCCGCCATTCCAGATACATCCGGTCAATATTCGTTGTTGCTGGTCAACAATTCTTGGGGTCTGGGGCTCAGCTATCAATGGGATTTCGGAGACGGTGGCACATCCAACGCGGCGTATCCATCACATACTTATGCGGGTCCCGGCACATACATGATCTGCCTTTCTGTCTGGGATTCGACCAATACCTGCACCTCAACTTTTTGTGACTCGATCACTGTCATCAACAAACTCGGCGCAGCCTTCACCATTCAGGTAGTGCCCGGCGTCTTGACTGCGGCAGCAAGTCCGGCAGAATCCTTCACCGAATGGAGCATTTTCCCCAATCCAGCGACGGACCGGATACAGGTGAAGGTGATGATGGAGCGTGCAGGAGCTTTAAGATGCAAGATTCTAGATCTGTCGGGCCGAATCATGGCATCCGAAGATGCAGGAATTCAATCACGCGGGGCACATCACTTCAATTTGGATGTAGCCGGATTCGCTCCGGGAATCTACTTGTTGCAGGTGCAGACTGGAATGGGCTCAAGTACCCAAAAGCTTGTAGTAGCCCATTGACGAAGAACGGATTCGCAGAAAAAACGATTGAAAACGCCTGAAAAAGCGGAGTAGCCACGCCTTTTGCATAGCTTTGCAGGGATTGTTGTTGGTAAAAATTCCGTTTGGTTATGAAAGCCGTCTCCTTAGTATTGGATCGTCTCATTGCAAATCCTTCGATTGAGCAGGTAAGGGGCAAGCTCACGCTCGTGACCGAAGACCGGAGCAAAATCATTTTGGAGCTCAAATCCAAGCAAATCAAAACGGTCTTTGGGCCATTTGGTGACACCGATTTGAACGCCTTGGTCAAAAGGGAAGTCATCGTGTTTGTGCGCCCGGGTGAGGAAGCCTATGTCTTTGACGTGAAATACATGCCACGCGAAAAGAATGCTGCACCAAAGTCACCCTCCACACGTGCTTCAGGCACGCGCGAGCCCAAGCAAGACCTGACCAAAAAAGGTCCGCTGGTAAAATGGAAAAAATTCGCTGAGGCCCGCATGATCGGTGAACCAGTGAAACTGACCAGCATGGTGAAGGGCTTCGACATCGAAATGCCTTTCCTCGAAGCGATGCTCAAACATATCGAAGTTGTCTCTGGTCAAAATACCAAAGTGATTTCCTACCTCGACTTCCGCAAAGTCTTTCACTTCATGAGCAGTCCGGCTTACAGGGTCTTTGAGGGAGAATATGACAGCGGAAAGCATAGGAGTTGAGTTTGAATCCAACCAAAATTTCTATTAAATTTGCGGAGAATTGGGATCGTAACGGTCTCACTTTTCGCGGTTGAGGGTTGTTGGGAAGCTAAATGACGGCTACAAACCTTTCCTTGTTCATTTTTCAGTTCGGTAGTACAGAGGATTTGCCATGAAAGCAGTGAAGCAGTTTTTTTGCCTTGTAGTCCTGGTTTTGGGATTTGGATTCACCGGTGGCGTGATTGCCAACAATCTTCAGGTCTCCAATGTTGCGCTCAGCGGAACCTTGTTGTCTTTTAACGTGAGCTGGGACAACAGTTGGCGCACCATGAGCACTGCGCCGTACAATTATGACGCTGTTTGGCTGTTTGTCAAATACCGTGACTGCGGCAGCTTGCAATGGAACCACGCCCATGTCGACAGTGCAGGAGCCGCTTCGCCGCTGTTTGCAGATACCACAGCCGAGCAGACCGGTGTCATGATCTACCGTGCAGGAGACGGCGTAGGCAACATCAGCAATGTGAATGTGACCCTTCGCTTGATCGGAATTCCGCCTGGCAACTACGATTTTAATGTTTTCGGCATCGAAATGGTCTATGTACCACAAGACAGTTTCTATCTTGGCGACGGCAGCAGCACCTACACTTGGCGCGAGGGCACCAATGTCGCACAGCCTTATTACATCAATTCTGAGAGTGCGATCACAGTTGCTAACAGCGGCACGAACCTTTACGCTGCCGCACAGATTGTGGCCGGCACCATTCCTGCGCCCTACCCCAAGGGATACCGCGCATTTTATTGCATGAAATACGAGATTTCACAGGAGCAATACGTCGACTACCTCAACACGCTGACCTCCACCCAAGATGCTGCCCGGTATCAAGTAAGCGTTGCAAACCGTTATACAGTCGGTGGCACCTGGCCAATTCATACCGCAACCGCAGGCAACCGCGCGATGAATTGGATGAGCTGGGACGATTTACTCACCTACCTCGATTGGGCGGCCTTGCGTCCCATGACGGAGCTCGAATTTGAAAAAGCCTGCCGTGGGAAATCCATCTACGTTCCTGACGAATATGTCTGGGGCACGACATTTATTGTAGATGCCAATACACCGACCAATGACGGCACACCCACTGAATCGGTGAGCAACCCCATCCCGCCCGGCAATGGTATTGCCAATTACGGCAACAATACCCTTCTTGGACCGCTGCGCACAGGATTTGCAGGCTCAGGGACCACCAATCGCCTCCAACTTGGTGCTACCTATTATGGTATTTGCGAAATGAGCGGAAACATTTGGGAATACGTCATCACCGCGGGCAACGTAACAGGGCGTGCCTTTCTACCGACCAACGGTGACGGCAGCATCACACCGGTCGGCCTCTGGAACGTACCGGGCTGGGTCACAGCCGCAAGTGCGGGCATTCGCGGAGGCGGATGGTCGGCAGCTGTGGCTGACTTGCGCATCTCTGACCGCTCATTGGCGATTTACACGACCACCATTCGTGCCAACAACCAAGGTGGCAGAGGCTGCCGCTTCTAAAATAAATGCAACATCTATTGCGATATCTCCTCTTGACCATGGCGTTGCTCGCCGTGCATGGTGGGGCGTGGTCGCAATTCACCGGTGGCGCAGGCGACGGACATGTCAGCGTGATACTTGCTTCCGGCATTAACTGCGCATCTTTTTTTGGCAATCAGGCGGATGGACATGCATTTGCGGCTTTGCCCAATCCCGATCCTTGCAACAACTTTGATGGCGGCCTCGCAGATGGATCTGCGCGCGCATTGTTGGTTTCACCCGATTCCTGTGGCATGTTTGAAGGCGGACAACGCGACGGATATGGCAGCAGCATCTTCTTGAGTCCGGTCCCATGCACTGCATTTTTTGCAAGTCAGCGCGATGGACACGCCCTCGCCACCCTGCCCTGTGCTCCCTTGGCGGTGGTCACCTCCGAATTGCTCGGAGAAGTGGAAGGCAACGATGCCTATCTCTGGTGGTTTACCCATTCTGAAACGCATAACCTCGGCTTCATTGTGGAACGTAGCCGGGAGCAATTGCAATGGACCGAAATTGGCTTCCTTCCCGGACAGGCAAGCAGCAGCACCACCCGCAAATACGAACTTTGGGATCGTGACATGCACGAAGGTGTGAACTTCTACCGCTGGCGCCAAGTAGATTTGAACGGAGGATTTGCAGTTTCCAACACCGTTGCCTTGGTCAAACCGACGAAGACCGGTACAAGCCTTGTCCTCTATCCGAATCCACTTGGTCAAGGCAACAATTTGCAGCTTCATTATGAAAGTGCAGCGGCTTTGCCGTTGGACATTGCGATTGTAGATGCTTTGGGACATATCGTTCAAGCGTTTCAAATTCCCGCAACGTCTTCAACTGTCCACCATGAAATCAGCACGGATGGGATGACTGCCGGCGTATATTTCCTGACCTTGCACAATGGCCGCGAACGGTTGCACAGGCGGTTTGTGGTACAGTAATCGGTGCTCAAAAGAATATCCTTCATCGATTTTTGACGCGAACTCTACGCAGGCAAATCTCGTTTGGAGCGCATTGCTCCTGTTTGATTACCGCAGGATGCTTTGTGTTGAGCCACGAATTTTGCCCTTCGACAGCATCTACCGAATGGCAAAATTCACACGATAAAGACTGGCCAAAGGGAAATCAGATAGCAAGGGTACTCCCGCTCATCGAGGACTGAAGCCGTTCAGCGGCGACTTTGAACAGCCGCGCTGCTTTTGAGAAAGAAGGATGTCAATCCTGTTTAACTTCGGCGGATGATCAAAAAATGGCTTATTCTTTGTTTCGCGCTTGTATCGGGATCGATTTCCATCATCGCCCAAAACTTGGTTCCCAATCCCAGTTTTGAGCAGTACACATCCTGCCCCAACAGTCAAAATCAGCTGTACAAGGCAGTGCCTTGGATGAATCCATCCACAGGACTTCCCGGTACACAAACCGGAACACCCGACTACTTCAACGAATGTTCCTACATGTATGTCCCGGTTCCGCGCAACCTCTGTGGTTTTCAATGGGCACGCACGGGAAGCGGATACGCCGGAATCCACTTATGGGCCTCCAATCCCGACAGCGTCCGCGAATACATCGAGGTACCCTTGACCGCGCCGCTGACCGCAGGAGAATGCTACCACTTCGAAATGTATTTCAACCACGCCAACTATTACCAATACACCTGTGCCAATCTTGGGGTGTACTTCTCCGATACCGCTGTGACCGGGGTCAACAACTTCTTCCCCCTACCCTTCCAACCGCAGATCGTGAACCCATCAACCAACGTGGCAGATACCCTCAACTGGACCTTGATGAGCGGCGATTACATGGCTGAGGGAGGCGAAAGCTATATTATCATCGGCAATTTCGATGACGAGGCGCACACCGATACCCTTCATACCAATCCATCTGTGCCGGTCGGGGCCGCCTATATCTATATCGACGATGTTTCCCTTGTTCCCACCACGCCCTGTAATGTCACAGCGGTTCCTGCAACGGTCGAGACACAAGTGTTGTTATTCCCAAATCCAGCGCGCTCCGAGGTTCATATTGTTACTCCATCTGCCGGCAATGCACAATTCATGCTCCTTGACATTGCTGGGCGAAGCGTATTGCAAACAACATTTCAAGGCGAAGTTTCGCTGAATCTTTCAGAATTGCCCATCGGTATCTATTTCTATCGCGTGCTTTGTACAGATGGCTCGATCAAAAGTGGACGGCTGATCAAGGAATAATTTAGAAATACGCGATCGGTACCGGCAATCTTCCGGATGCGCATTTCGCAAAATGCTCAACGCAACGTCGAGAGCCACCCAGATACTACAGCCTACACCATCATCAATAATTTCATGGCGCGGTTGCTAAAGCTGGTGTAAACGTTGGAGCCTTCTTGAAATCCGGGCTCGATTGCGAGGAGGATAGCTATCGGTTTGCCTCGTCGCATAAACGCTGGGATTTCCAGGATGTGATCGTGGTCGAGGCGTTTTTTCGCATCGAGCCATTCACTGGTCCAGGTAGCTTCTGTGCTGAGGTCGGTGTTGTGGTCAAAGCTGCGCGCATTGGTTGCATCACCGATCGGCACTAAAACAAGATGCATGCGAAAATGGGAATTATTGCTTGCATGGTTAAAAATCGGACCGTATTGATTGGAAAATTGGAAATGAATGCGTTCGCCTGTGTTAGATACTGTTGGGCAGCATTCTAAATTGACGATGTTTTCAAACTTGTGGAACTGGTCAAATGAAAATGTTTGCAGGCTTGGTACCAATGCATGCCAATTGAAAACACCATCGGCATAATAATCAGGATGATGGTGAAGTTGTGCTGCAATTTGTTGCGTCAGTCGGTTGTGCAGGGAGCCGTCAGAAAACGCTTTATCAAAAGGTGAAATCGCAAGCCTGAACTGTTTTGATGCGGTTGAAGCTCTCCCGAAAATACTACCTGAAGCTCTGGCTCCGGCGAAAGCCATGTCCTTCATAAACTTGTCACGGGTGAGGCTGGACTTTCGCCTTACACAAGGGTTTCCCTTGTATGTGTAATAGGTCAGGTCGTTGATTGTGCCTTGGATGAGCAATGGATTTTTGGATTTTGCCATGTTGAAATTCGGATTAAGTTATAGGATATTGCGGTTGGAAAATTTCAATTATGTCAATAGCGTTTTGATTGGATGTAGGTGCCTGGGAGTTAAATTTCTATGAAGTTTGGCATTTAAGATTTAGCTAAAGATAGTTGGGTGGTTTAGAATTGTCAATAGTGAATCTATTGTTGTATGAAGAAAAATGCCCAAAATGTTGAAAAATTTTTAAAAAATATGATACGTCCAAGGTGGTTTTTGGGGTAGCTCTGTTGATGCTGCGCGACTAATGGTTTGGTTAAAAATGTGGTCTAATGTTAAATTTTTGCATGAATTCACAATAAATTCAATACTTCTGGGGGGAGCTATGTTAGGCCTTTAGATTACGTACCCAAACTATTTCTGTATTGCCTGACGGTAGGGTTAGGAATGCCCAATGGCAAACGGGGCAATCCCGAAGTACACCCGTAGTACACCCGAAGTATACCCGAAGTATACCCGAAGTATATACGGAGTAATTACGGAGTAAACACGGAGTATATGCGGAGTATGTACGGAGTAATTGGTTGTTTTGCGGTTCGTTAAAGGGTGAATTGGGTTGAACCCTAGGCACAGCGGCTGGACATTGCAAGAATGGCCAATTTGGTTGGGATAAGCAAGTGAGGATTGAATTTAATGCTTATCGGAATGATTGCCAGTGTGTACAATACCATGTTTTCAATTTGTTCCTGGCCCGGAGGGCCTGAATTGTGATAGCCCCGTACGGCGCGGCGCACGAGGTAGGGTACATCCCTGATTTTCCGCCGCCTGCCCCGCCCGCGGCGGGGCAGGCGGCGGAAAATAGGTGTTCGGCAATCAACCATGGGCTTCGCCCACGGCTATTGTTGTTTAGGCCCTTCGGGCCATCCAAAGCACAAATCAGATAGCTACTGGCAACGTTTCGGACAAGCATATTAAATTTCTATAAGTTCCTGCATTATGCTTGTCTTCTTGGCCCATAGCTGCGTTGCTCTGAACCAAGAATCCTGCACATAATCTTGGAACTTATAGAAAAATCATTCCTTAGGCCCTTCGGGCCATCGAAAGAGCAGAACAGATTGATATCGGCAAAGGTCCGCACAAGCATATTATCTTATCACAGATAGAACAAATACCACAAAATGAAAGGGTTAAATGGTGCATTTAAGCCGCGTATAGCCCGTATTTACTCCGTGTTTACTCCGCATCGAAATCGGGAAAATGGTCAATGTGCCCGTTCGTACAGTCAAACTACCCGTTCGTCCTGCCAGGGCGCCACTTCGTCCTTTGCCGATTTTTTTGTTGTTGACTTTGTCGAATGTTGAACCATGCGTTCCGAGGACGTGCGTTCTTTTCAAATGGTTTTTTCACGTTTTATCAAATCAAATTTGTAATTGCTATGGCAAAGTACAAAAGCCTTTTTAAGGTATCCGGTGACATTGGCGATGTGAACATGTTTCAGCGCGATGGCCAAAAATTTGTGCGGGAAACAACGAGCCTGGACAAAAAACGGATTATGACCGACCCTAAGTTCAGACGCATGCGTGAGAACATGATGGAGTTTGGTGGAGCCGGAAAGGTGTCCAAAGCTCTGCGTTTTGGTCTTGCTGAGGTAGCTAAGCGGTTTGGCGACTCGCAACTTTCCTCTCGTTTGACGGGCAAGTTCAGGAAGATGGTACGTATGGCAAACGGCATCCGTGGTCAGCGGCCTGTCGAACCACTGAACAATGCCGCTCTACTTCAGGGATTCCCGCTTCACCGTGGCATCAGTTTGGAATCCGTGCTGACCTTCAGGCTGGATCCTCAGGTGAATGTTGCTCGCAATGGGGTGAGCTTGACGCTGACCAACTTTAATCCAGATGCACATTTGACGGTGCCTGCAGGTGCTAGTCATTACGTGGTTTTGCTGGTGGTGGTGGGCTTAACTGACCATATCTATGATGGGTCGATCGATGGTTACTGGCCTGTGAATGAGTTGGTGAGTGGAAAAAGCATGGTGGCACGCTCTGTGGAGTACTCGGTGAATGCCTTGGCACCGACGACCATTGTGTTGAATGCTGACTTGCCTGGATTGCCGACCATGACGGCAAACGATGCATTGGTGACGCTTGTTGGTGTAGAGTTTTACACTGAAGTGAGCAGCGTCATGTACGTTCTTGAAAGCGGGAATGCCATGAATGTTGTGGGCATCTATTGAGGTGTTGGCATTTGCTGAATTTGGTGTTTGAGAAGTGTGTATGCAACCCAGAGAATTGGCGGTATGCAGGGCTAGGATGTTTGTTGCTCTGGGTTGTTACACACTTTTTGTTGACAGTTAAACCATTATCCATTATGAAACCAAGAAAAAAAATTGATCGCTATTTTCGGGATTGCTCAGGGGTGGGAAATTATCGACATGCTGATCACAGCAAGTTGCGTGAGGCTCCATTTGGAAATGAAGATCGGAGGGAAATTGATCCACGGTTTGGGCACATGTCGGCAAAAATGTCAGAATTTGAACGCGTGCGGAAGAATGTGGCCTCATTCAACAAGGGTTTGGGAGCAATGGGTGATCAATTTGCCGATAAACAGCTCAATCAGCGTTTGATGCAGTTGTTTCTCAAGATGGGGAGGGAGGCCGATGGTTTGGTGCCTGCTTGTCGCGCTGTATCCGTGAAAGACCATGTGCCGCTGCTCGGATTTGACTTCAATGCAGCTTGGCCATTGGATCGTGATTTAGTGTCGGCATCGAGCATTGTCGTAAATAGAGCGCAAAATGTTGTGGTATTGAAGGTTAGTTGTCATGCGCCTTGGGTACCCACTTGTGGACCTAAAAGCTATCGCAGTTATGCTTTGGTGCTTGGGTTGGTACGATTGGTAGCAACAGATAATGGCAGAGCGAGCCTAGTGCCGGCTGCACTGTATCAGGCAGAGGATGGGTATGGGGGCTATGTGCAATCACAAGAGTTTAGTCTGGACTTGGAAGGCAACCGGGACCTGTTGCTTGGCTCATATGGAAGCAAAGATTTGGTGTTGAACCTGTCGTTGCCGGTATCTTGGCCAAAAACCACTGGGGATGCATTGATCGTTTTGCTTGGAATTCGATTTTTCTCAGGCGTGGAAGCGGCAGGACATCAAACCTGCCATGATCACTGCAATAAAATGGCTGTGGTGGGCGTTTTTTGAGATTGTAGTCTCCGGTACCGATCAACGACTGGACTGGTTTTGCCAAAATTGAGGGAGGATGCCCCAGAAATAAGTTTTCAATAACAACCAAACATCTGCTTGTCTTTTTGGCCCATGGCTGCGTTGCTTGAAACGGTCGTCCCGAGGTCGGGACGACCGTTTCGAGCGCCATGGGATGATCTAAAAATCCGGCGCATCATCATCGATTTTTTAAAAATATATTCGTTGGCCTAGGCACCCCCAACATGGACATTTCCAACAACCTGCCCTACAACCTGTCGGCCTACGATTTTATCATCACCGATTCGGTAAGCCGTGGCAACCTCGACCTGTCGCGGATGCAGCAGCTCAAAGCCGATTGGCCAGACAAGAACTTCATTTTCCTTTTCCATACCACCAAGGACGGCCTTCCCCGTGGCACCAACCAATTCCTGCACGAAGTCGATGTGCTGGTGAACGTCAAGGACGGCGTGGCCACCGCAGACGGGCGGTTCGGCCCTGGTACCATGGACGTTCGCTTCAATTGAGTACCACACATCTATAATAGTGTAACAACATGGACAGCAAGATCATCCGAATCGTTCAAGGCGACCCTGCCGACCCGAAATCAACCCGCGACCTCTCCCATGTCACAGCAGAAGAGCTTGACCACATCCGCATGAGCTGCGAAGCCGGGCGGCTTGAGGCCGAAACCTACCTTGCAATGGACAATGCCGAACTCAAGGCCACATTGGAGCGGAATATCGAGATCATCAGCGAGGCGGGCCTTGGAGTGCCAAGTGCCGTTCCTGTGGTGGACAAGGTCGTTCGGCAATACCTTCGGACGCGCTACCGTGTCAGTGGTTCGCTGCTTTGCAAGATCGGCAAGGCCCGTGATGGCTCGATCAAGGGTATCACCCCCTTGGAGTACGAACATTTGGTCACGTCCCTCCAAGCCGGTTACCGCGAGGCCGAGGTATGCTGCGCCTTTTCCAAGGAGCAGCTTTTTGAAGCATTTGGCAATGTCAGGCAGATCAGGGATCGGCTGGGGTTGGGGTTTGAGAATCCCTATTCTGAGCATTTTGGGGACTATTTTGAGTTTTTTCAGGAACGGGCTGAGGTGCTTTGGGATTTGTTGTGGCGGGTGAATTTGCCTCAATTTCGCTTTTGGCGGCTTGGAGGTGAAACTCATAACAAAAGCCCCTTGTCGGGGCTTTTGAAGAGTTGCCAATTCTGGAATAAAATTATTTTGCATCTCTCAAAACAGGCGAAAAAAAGGTTTTAGAATGAGGGACTGGAATCTAAACTGCTAACTAACGGACTAAATCTCCTTCACCGCTCAATCATTCACCCTAGGGATCGAAACCTTCAGAGTTGGTTAATCCTTGAAATCAGTTTTGTCGTTGGGGAGACTGATACCACAGCCTGCACCAGTCAGGGGTCCAGCAGTGCCACTACAAGTCCAATTGTTGTTTTGATTTTGTGACCAAACTCCTGAACATTCCCTGTAACAACAATTGCTGAAATACAACCTCATACCTGCAAGAATTGGGTAATCCGATGGAACGAGGATTCCTGAACCTTGGAACAAAATCGTTTGCTGCTGACCACCTTTCTCGGTTTCTTCCGTAGTAGTCGTCGCAGCAATAACCGCTTTCCCCTGTGGGTGAGACAGCTGTGCTGAAACTGCATTTTGCCCAATCACAAGGAACAAAGCAAAGCCAACCAAAAATGAGAATTTCTTAATTTTTGACATAGCAGTAAAAATTAGACTAACTTGCTTACTCTATTCAGGGGTTTTTCGGCATCCACCCTTGTCAGCTCTGAGAAGTTGCGTTCTCTCTAGGTGACAATTCGAATTTGAGAGGATTTTTTCCTGAGTGCCTCTAACAAATTTTCTGTTGAAAATACCGTGAACCAATCGCGTTTTATAAATGTACGAGGGAAAGGCACTTTACAGATCGTCGTATTCAACGATTCGCCTCGAACAAAAACGAACAAAAATGGAATATCGGCAGGACCGTTTGGGCAAATGTGTTTGAAAAAATTCTAACGAAGAGGCAGTATCTGTTCTTGAATCAGAGGACTATAACCCCAAAAAGGTTACCTTCGAAAGAGTGAATCGAAACTTGCTAACGAAAGTTCCGATTCAGCATTTGTCGCCACCCTATACCTAGAAGTGCTATGCGAGGTACCAATTTATATAAAGGAATGCGCGCACTGGACGTTAACGAAACCCAGGGCTTTCTCGATTTGGTTAAGCTTTGGGCACCGTTTGGGGCCGATTGGCGACTGTTCCTCGAATACTTTGTAAAAACTGTAGTCAAGAATGACGCTGGAACCCATGAGTCTTTTCTTAAGGCTTGGAACGGATACTGCGTGACCAATAAAGCAGATTTTCATAACCAGTACGAATTCCTTCCACGTCCGAAGGCTACCCAAGATCGATGTGACGACAAATGGCTGCGAGGAATCCTTTCACAGTTGGAATCGTGGCTACTTCAATTTCGGGTGATCCTGCGACTGCGAGCATCAGGGCTCTATAAGGAATTCAAAGGGAAAAGGAGGCCCATGATCGTGGACTTTCAAGAGTATCTTTTTCAGAATGCTGGAATAGGGCATCCGACAAGTCTTTTCGTCACATCGTTTGCAATAGAGGGATTCGAGAAACCTCCACGTCGGGATGCTGAATTTTTCAAACAGTGGGGTGGATGGGACGCGATTGCCGCCGAAGCGTTAGAAGCAATCCTCCGTGATTCGGAAGCGAAAATGAGAGAGTTTCTTTCAGTGGCGAAGGTTGGTGGCCAGGAATTGGTTCGGATGTTGAACAAAATGACAGACATCGAACGGAAAGAATTCCTTTGGTTCCTTGCGAGGCCAAATCAGAACTCGGATATCCTAGGTCTTGTGAATACTTTGTTGTCTGAAGCGGTAGACGGCAAGGCCATAGGAGAAATCGAACTCATTCGTCGATGGCGTTCCAAGAAGGAACCAAATTCAAAGCACGTCACGCACCTCCACGAAACCTTCGATGATGCGACATCGAAATTGCGCGAATACATAGCATTCGTGGAGTCCCAAAGGAACCAAGCAAGTGTAGCAGTCAATACAATCATGGCCATCAATCAACGTGGGTGGTATGAGTTTTTCGAATTGCAGCTTGAAAGAACTGGTAGTGTTCTCGAAAATCTTGCCAAGGATGATCGCTATTGGCTTTACAAACTACAGGTTGAGGAAACATATTTGACATACGCACTTTCTGCGCAGCGTAGATATGATCGCACGGCAATCCAAGAAGCCATCACGTTTGCGGACAATTACTATTTCATTCTAAGACTTCAATTAGCATGTGCAGCGAAAACCAAAACCAGATCGTTGGAGATGAATCCAGGAGGATTTACTCAACACCGTTATCCCCGTAATTCGGAAAAACCCAAACAACCTTCCAAAATTGGCGAAGGTCTACGAACTGGCATATGACATGCTCGTGAACAACGGAGATCGAAATCGATTCATGATGCTACTTCGTGAAGTGGAGAAAGAATCTGTTCAAATCCCCCAAGACATCAAGCGGGATTTCTATACCTACCTTATCAACGTCGGCCTTCGGCAACTCAACCCAGGAAATCTTGAGTATTTGGTTGAAATTGAACAAATCTACCGTTCCACGATGAAGAGCGGAGATTTGCTCAGGAATAGGAAAATCCAAGGAGACCACCTCAAAAATCATCATCACTGTTTACTCGCTATGGTCAAGTCACTTGCGAAAGAGCTTTGATTCTTATAAGGATAAGATTGATTCTAGCCAGAATTCCTTTGTTTACGAATACTTAGTTTATATGTGACTACTTCAGCGGGATTCATCGAAATGGCGAAAATGAGTTCCACCAACTTAGAAATGGCTTCCAAGCAATCATCGACAATTCCGAGGATGTTTTGAACGTGATTGATGCATCGATTTTTCAATGGCGAATAAGTTATGAAGTCGGAGATTGGGAATTTATAAAAGGTGATAAGAGTCGATTCAGCATGCATTTGAAACGATTGACTTCTTTGCCAAAAGCATATCTAGAGAACGGTATCACAATTTCAGGCGGTATTTGGTTTCTTTGGCCTTTACAAGAGAAAGAAAATCGAGGCAATCCAAAGTAGCCGCACCTAAAAGATCAGCGAGTGAAATTCATCAACCTTATTGCCGATGCCGGCTCTCAACAAAAAGAACTCCAATCGGGGGAAAATACCGTTAGTTACAGCTGGCTAGAGGAAGAAATGCAAAACTTAATCGACCAAGCTAAAGCCTTTAACCAAACAACAGTTTGGAAATAGCATCAGAGCTTTACCAATCGAATTGCGCGCGCCGAATGAAGAACGTCTTGCACCATGTAGACCCCAGGGGTGAAACTGGAAATATCCAATTCAAACTGAGAAAGTGCAGGTATGGAAAACTCACGCACAACCGCTCCGGACAAACTCAGAATCCGAAATTGGCCGTTTGAGCAAGGTTGTTGTGAATTTACGCATAGTTCGGTAGCCGGGTTGGGCCCAAGTGTGAATTTCGGCATTTGCGTCGAATGATCACCATTACGACTCCAGGAAACTGCTTGCTTGTTGCCATAAGTTGCCAATAACTGATCTTGAATCAATAATGACGACAATTGCGAGGCCTCCACCATCGCCTCCATCATCGCTAATCGATCCTCAAGGTGAGGAGTGATATGCAAATCCACGTCTGCGACATTGTTACAGGGTGATAAGGGTAGCGGGACAACAATTTTTGCATTCGGAAGTTGGGCATCCTCTTTTGTGGTCAGATATGAATGTCTGCCTTGGCTTGTTCCAAACGTGATTCTGACATCCGGCAAAACGGTTTGTCTAGCTGAACAATGCCAAGATATTCTTCATCAAAGGGCTTCCGAGGACAACTCAAAACGAATTCTGATGATACGATCTTTGCCATCCAATGAATCGAAAATGATTTGATACCTATGACCTTCAACCACATTTGAGGTAAATGGATTGCTATCAGGTGAAGGGAATCCTGTACCGGTCGAATTCTGAGCAATGGCAACATTCTGAATCAAGGAAAGCATGAGAATGAGGGCCATCCCAAATGAAGTGGAGAGTGCCTTCTTCTTAAACAGAAGGATCAAAATGTGCTTTGATTGTACTTTGGGTATGAAGCGAGAATTTACGGATAGCATTCACTTAGCAGGACAATTTGAATCTTGAAACTTCATTGCATGTCGAGTAAGATAATGGGAAAAATGAACATTCGCAAGCAATTTTATTTTTTTTCGCTCTGGAATGGCCCAACCTCGATTTTGGTGTGTCTTTTATCAAAAAAGCCCTCTCGCTAACGATTTGTTGGGAATCATCGTGTTTCCATCAAGTTCCTGATGAAAACCATCTCGTTTCATACGGAACTGTTGGGATTCGTCGAAGTAAAACAAATTCGCTTCATCTTGGGGAAGGAATGTTTGCCGCATTGCTCGCCGTCGAATTCGATTCCATCATCCCGAGATGTATTTGGCTTCGTGCCAATAAAATTTAGCTGATGCAATGGGGTATGTACCAGAAATTTTCGATTGTGGTACATTTGCATCCAAGCTCCAATTCTAACAAAATTGATCGGTCAAGATTCTAGTCGCAACCCTTCGCTTTTCGAGCGTGCAGTAGCGGATCATTATTCACAATGTCAATCAATGCTTGCTTCGAAGGCAAATTGGGGTACATATCAAAACCGATTTTTTGTTTGGTGTCTATCAGTGAAAGGTTCCCATTTTCCCAAATCAAGCAATGATGCAATGCCAGCCCCGCCATTTAAAAAGTGTCGAGGCAATCCAGTTGCAGCACCAACAAATCCAAAATGGATGTTGGACCAAACCTCCCTATCGATGGCATTATCACCTAATTGAAATAAGGATTGTTCAGTAAGTCCATCCCTTATAAATTTTGTTTCACCTATTGTTTTCTTGAGGTCCCACTCCCCGTGGAACTTTTTAAAAAGTAATGCAAGGTCTAATTGAAGTGGCTGAGAAACTATACCAGCAGTAGCTAAGGCAAGTAGAAATTGGTATCTAAAGCGAGTTACAAGGGGATCATTCATGTTTTGTTTCATTTGCTGGATTACCCATTCAAAAATGGGTTCGGCCTCTTTTGGATTATCAAAGCATGGTAGTATTTCAGACTCCTGTGATTCGACGGAAGTCTTTTTCTCATCAATTTTGTCAATCAACTCATAGCTTACATAACCTTCGATGGATTTTCCGTTCAATTCGGTTCGAATCTTGATCCAGTAGTTGCCCCCGAGCACGTCAACTAATTGTCCAAAAGGTAGATCAGCAATAATTTCATTGGGGTTCTTTTCGGGTTTCTTCCGCATCGCAGTCCCCCAAGTGTTCACTTTTGCCTTGAATGAATTGCCAGCTTGCTTGGCCTCCACCCTTTGAATTGGCAGGTTTGAATTCGAAGAAGAATCTCCCGCCGTCAAAGAAAAATTAGGGGGGCTCAAGAAGGACCCCATCCCACCCGAAGAGTCGCTCTCCTTGTTCTTGAATTGACCTACACTTCGCTTTTCCTGATTGTATTCCATAATCATCAACAAATGAGTCTATTTTTGAGTAAGTTACACAAAGTTTGCTATCGAAAAAACTTTTTGACTCCAACAACGAAGGGGTGGGGTTCAACGGTCATTCTTTAACATTGTGCTACCCAAAAGCCTTGCATCCAAACAGACACAAGGCGGGATCAGAACGCAACGAAACATCAAACCTCTACCTTCTCACTTGCTCTTGGAGGCATCGTGGTTGGGGTTTTGCTGATTTGACTTGTTGTCGTTGGCTTTCTGATGCTGCGGGTTGTTGGGGTTCTTCACGTCAACTTTTTGATCGTTCCCCGTTTTTTTGGAATCTGACATACTGTAAATGCTTTATTTGAGTTAAAAGGCCCATTTTCGAGAATTCGAGTGGGCAAAAAGGTACATGGCGAACCTCCATCCTGGACGGTGGTTCACGGCGTTCATGACTTTCCGATTTTACTTTTGATTACAATCCAAAGTTACGGGGGGTGGGTAGGCCCGTACAATGCCGATCTAAATTTCTTTTCCGCAAAATGTTGACAGCTATGAAAATGGCGATTTTGAGCTTTTTAGGCTGATTTGCAAGTCAACCACAGTTTGTTGCGTGAATTTCATGCATTTTCCTGTTTGCTTTTCGGTAAAAAAAGTGCAAGTTTTATTCTAATTGACTGAAATACAAGATGAATAAGACTGGCACAGGGCATTCCATTCTCTTCAATGTGATGGAGATTATCGAGAAACTCGACGAATCGGAGGTGGCCGCCTTTTCAAGTTTTGCAACATCCAAGCGAAACAAGGCAAAGTACCACACCCTATTTCGGCATTTGATTGACAAGTCGACAAAGGGGATCACCAAGGATGAGATCGAAGAAAGTGAAGTCAAGGCTTGGGCAAAGGGCAAAGGAGCCTACGCCGACCTCATTGAAAACCTCTATGACAAGCTTCTCGAATTTTTGGGGAAGCAATACGTTGCTACAACCGAGGCTACTTGGTACAAAAAAGTGAATCAACTGATGGATCAATCGGAAGCATTGTACGCGAAAGGCTTACGAGATCAAGGAAAGGTTGCCTTAGACCGTGCTGCCGCCGTTTGGGAAAGCAAGGAAGACAAGGATCACTACACCTGGAAAGCAGCCACCGGAAGGCTGGCTTTTTTGAGGCATCGGTATGCGCGTGCGGAACGCAGTGAGAAGATTGTTTGGATGGACGAGATGCTTTCTGTGGTTGATAGCCTTACTGAATGGGAACGCAATCGAATTCGGAAAGTTTCCGATGTCCCTCCTTCGGAGCAAGAGCAAAACGAAGCTTGGCGTGCCGAGACCATCTTTGTAAGGCTGAGGCAATTGTACGCCGAGCATTTCGGGGACAAGGATGGAGAACTTTCTGAAATTTTTAGTAGCCTTCATCGTCCATCGGGGGCATCGCTATTAATCATGGCCAAAAAGCTTGGACAGACGATTACAAAAGAGCAAATGGAATCAGCGCAGGAAAAGGCCCTGAACCGCATAGAATCAATTTTTATGAGAATTTACGGATTCAAAAGGGCAGTTGAGTTAGGAGAACCCGTAGCTGCGAAGCAGTTTTTGAACCTCAATGAAAATGAACACTACTCTGGTAGGGACTTCTATCCTGCTGCTTCGATGTGGGTATTGTATCAGTTCCGGTCCCTACGTTTGGCTCACAATTTCAGGTTCGGCAAAGCCGCCGAAGGTGCAACGGACAAACCGAACCCTGGCCAATTGCAAGCTGAAATGGAGAAGGAATTCTCAGACCTCCCGCTGCGCTTGGAACTTTACCAAATCCTGATCCAGTTCGGCAATTGCCAATTCGAGAAGGTCATACAAATGAGCAAGGCATTGATGGATGCCAAGAAAACCAAGAATGCCGTCATTGGCCCGCTTAAAATGCTCGAATTGTTGGCTCTGTGGGAATTAAGCCATGAAACCTTCTGGGAAAAGCGAGAGTCAATGGAAAGTTTCTTTAGAAAAAAGTCAGGTGAGGAATGGGCTTTTGCGAAAGCTTTTTACCAATTCATGCTCAACGCGCCTTGGCTAAACCGCCAACCTTACCAAGTGGCAAACGAAATGCGAGAACGCCTAGCCGACGTGAAAAAGCTCGAAGAAAAGGCAAGCCCGTACGACCCGATACACCAACTTATCCTGTGGCGCATTCATGGCTGGCAATCAGGTGAATCGAATCGGAGGGATCGCCCTATGTTGGGGTTGAATTTTATGTGAGCTTGGCCGGGAGGAAACCGATTTTTTCGTCGATGAATCCTACCAAAACATGGTTGCTGAAGGGGGAAATTCCTATTAAAGCCGAACCCCAAGGTTCAGCTGCAAGGGAAGATATGGGCCAAAGTAACGTCCCGACCCGTAGGGAACTACTTGCCTCGTCATGATTCCGCAACCAAAGCCGATCACGGGCTCGACAAAGAACCGCTTCGCAAAGTTTTGGGTGTAGGCAAGATTCACAATGAGACCGATTTCGGTGCCTTTGATCGAAGAGATCCAGGGCTATTCGTGGGAAGGCTCCCCAGCAGTCGCCTTCCATGTTCAAGCGTTGGTAAAACAAGTTTGGCCTGAGCGCCAATCCCTTGAGTACCCAGACAGGAATGGAGATTCTCATGCCAGCATAGGCACCCCAATTCGTTGCGTTGGCAATAGTCTTCTTTTCCTTCGAGAATAGTTTGCGACATCGGCCGAAAAAGTCGGATGAATGAACTCCGAACCGCCTCCAACAAATAAACCGATTCGACTACTCAGGCTGTACTCGATGTCGCCGATCAGGTCAAGGTTGAAGACACCAAGGGTGTTCACACGCATGGCAAAGCGATGTTGTGGCGGATCCGCCTTTTGAGCAGAAGCGCATGGGATGCCAACCAACAAGGAAAAGGCAGCAGCGACGATTGTTTTCAGGATTCGTCTCATGGTGCATTGGAGTTAAAATCGGAAACCCAAATTCAATTGCAAGGGTAATCCAAGCCCATTGGAAACAAATCGCGGCTTGGTACTGGAGTTTGGATTGACGAATGACATTCCGATGCCGACCGAAGGTTCCACAAAAAAACGCTTTAGAAACGTCTGTGCATAAGCCACCGACAGCAAGCCCCGACGATTTGGGCCTTGTACTCCAGAATTGAAGGGTCTTGCAAAGCAGGAATACATCCTGACCTGATAAATTTACAAGTTGGAAATAGGCAGCAGGCTTCACGGATAGCCCAACAAGCTTGCCCAACGGTGTGCTGATCCTGACACCTGCATACGCGCCCCAAATCGACTGCTTGCAGGGGAGTTCGTCGATAGGCTTGCTACGGTTGTAGGCCACCATTCCAAACGTCGGTGAATCAAAACCTGCACCCACGTACACCCCAAGTCGTTTAGAGACTGAGTATTCAAGTTCACCGATGGCATCCAAGCTGAGTAAGCCGAGGGTATTCCATCGAATTGCAAAACGGTGGTCGGGAGTGGAGGTTTGCTGGGCAAATACCTTTGACATTGAAAACGATGCTAAACACAGCAAGGTCACGATTAAGGTAGGCAAATGTTTCATAATCAATATGTTTAATGGAGGATGACGATCTTTTTGTAAAGGTGGAATTTTTGGAGGAAAAGTCCAAATGATAAGTCCCATTGGGAATACGACTGCAATCAACGGTCAATTGGTGGTTCCCACGCGCAAGGGTAGAACCCATACCCAAATCACATACTTTTCGGCCTAATTGGTCCCAAAGGGAAAGGTTCGAACTGGATTCTTTGCCAGACAATGAAAGTTGCAATACAAAATTTTCATTGGCAGGATTGGGAAAAACTCTAATTAAATTTGCTAAATCGTGATGTGGAGCCTCCGTTCCAACTGGATTGCAAAAGTTTGAACCACTTCCAACACCAACCGCCGCCCATGCGTTAACACATTGCTCTCCTTCAAAACAACCGGTTCCAAACGCATCTTCATGAAATTGGGCAAATGGTTGGGATCGTGCAGAGGAAGCACGTACCATTCAGAACAAACACTAAAAATATCTGCAAATGCCTCATTTATCGCCTTTGCTTCAAATCCGCCTCGGAACATTAGTGCAAGTTCACGGTTCATGAGCCCGTGTGTAAGTTCATGGGAAACCAAATCAAGGGAAACAAATGGCGAAATTCCGTCGGCATGACCGAAATGCGCTTCATTGATGTTGAGTTCCCAATGCGCATTAAAATCTGAAGTGACGCTGCCTGGCGAACCAAAGGGCCATCCCCCTTCACCGCTGCTTAGAATTCGCATTTCATTCGGATGGTAAACAACTTTGGCTGTGTCTCCAATGCCACTTAGTCCGTTGCGGCCCAATTTTGCGCTGAGATAATCATGGTACATCTCAGCAGCCCAATGTAGGCTCACCGCAGCTTGGTCATCAGGGGCTTGCCAAATGTTGTCACCATCTTTCACGTCATCGCAAATGGTGTGTGCGTAAAAGCGGGTAGGATTGCCTGTATGATTGTCGATTCTGGTATGAATCAAGTCACTTCTACAATCATCTCTAAGTTCAAAACGGGTTTCCAAGAAGTTGTAATACCTCGAATTGATGTCCTGCCAGCCATTGTAAAGTGTGAGTGCGGTACCTGCGCTACATTCTAGCGCACCATGCTCCCAGCGATAGATTTCACGGGTATGGGCATCTAAATAGGCGATAACAGAAACGTAGGGATCGTTGATGATCATAGCGATTCGGTACGTTAGGCGGTATTCCAAAGGGGCACCTGCGGTCTCCCAAGTCGTTGGCGCATAGATAAGATCGACCTTGGGCACAATGTAATCCTCTCCTTCACTTGCGACCGGTGCCAACATTCCAAACCTTGATTGTACTTCCCCTAACTGCCTCGTAGTCCGTCACGCTAGGCTCCTCAGCAATTGTCGGCAACTCTGCCAACTGCCCGTTTGCATTCCGCAAAATCCCGCCCTTCTCATGCGTCGCAAACATTGCTCCTTCCACGTCATAACCTGCATGTCGTTGCTGGTAGCGTCGGTGGGAAATGTCGTTGGCCCCCTCACGCGTCTTGAGTAGCAACATTTCATCGTAGTTGCCCAGCATTTCACTGACGCCAGGCTGTTCGAAATAAGACGATTCGGAAATCGAATGGCCGTCCTTCGGCGTCAACCAAAGCATGGTGCTGCCAGGGTTTTGATGGACATCCAGGGTCGTGAAGGCAGATTGCCCGAAGGCGGTTTGCAGCAACAAGGCCACGAAAAACAAACAAAAAGCGTGAATTCGATTCATTGGTAAGTGATAAAGGTGATACTTTGTGCTACGAATATAGCAATTTAATGATCAGTTTGTCATCGTCACGAAACATATTTAGAGAATCTTTGACCTTTTGTGGCGACAGGTTTTCAAGGATCAAACCGACTGGTGTTGCAAGCCCTTTTTGTTATCTTCGCCCAACTGTTCACTATTAGTTTTTCACTTTTCACTTAGAAATGCCTACACTTCACTGGATCGGAAAAGAAAAGGTCATCAACCACCACCTCGACGTGCCTTATCGCGTCTTGGAACATCAGTATGGCTTTGAGGCGGCGAATGGGAAGACGGATCAGCCGACCGAATCAGGCAACAAGATCATCCACGGTGACAACTTGGAAGCCCTCAAGTCGCTGCTTCCCGAGTACGAAGGCAAGGTCAAGTGCATCTACATCGACCCGCCCTACAACACGGGCAACGAAGGCTGGGTGTACAATGACAATGTCAACGATCCCAAGATTAAGAAGTGGCTCGCACAGGTCGTCGGCAAGGAGGGTGAAGACCTTTCAAGGCATGACAAGTGGTTGTGCATGATGTATCCGAGGTTGGTGTTGTTGCATCGACTATTGGCGGAAGATGGGGCGATTTTCATTTCGATTGATGATACTGAAGAAGCAAACCTTAGGTTAATTCTAAATGAGATTTTTGGCGTGCGCAATTTCGTCGTTGATCTCATTTGGCAGAAGATGGACAGTCCAAGTTCTAATTTCGGTTTCAGAGCATTTTCGACATATCACGATCATACCTTAGTTTTTGCAAAGGATCTAGCCGTTTGTAAACTCAACCAGCTTGAAAAGCCCGAAATTCTTAACGCATATCCTGATGTAACAGCGGAAGGGCGACGTTGCAGGCTACGGCAACTCAGAAAAAATGGAAAGTCAGCAAAACGACAGGATCGACCTACGATGTGGTTCCCAATTATAGCACCTGATGGTAGCGAGGTTTTCCCCGTTCATCCGAGCGAAAGTTGGGAAGGTAGATGGGCTATTTCAAAGCCGACGTATGACGAACTGCTAAATGCGGGACTAATCGAATGGAAAATGCGTGAACATGGTTGGGTCGTTTATCAAGTTGAGCTTGCTCCATTGTCTCCGTCTATTCCAAATCCATCAATTCTTTCGGATGTTGGGCAAAATAGGCAAGCCAAGGCCCAATTGAATGAAATTTTGGGAACAGATCACAATTTCGATACACCTAAGCCTTTTGGGTTTATTCAGCGCATTTTACAAATTGCCAGCGCGTCGGATTCAATTGTTCTCGACTCCTTCGCAGGTTCAGGCACAACTGCCCACGCCGTCTTTAACCAGAACAAACAAGACAACGGCAACCGCAAATTCATCCTGATCGAGATGGAAGACTACGCCGAAACCATCACCGCAGAACGTGTCAAGCGCGTCATGCAAGGCTATGGCGAAGGCAAAAATGCCGTTGAAGGCACAGGTGGGGCATTCGACTACTACACCCTTGGCCCGGCACTCTTTGACGAAGAAGGCAATCTGAACGAAGCCGTAGGCACGGACGAAATCCGCGCCTACGTTTGGTACACGGAGACACGCAGCGCATATCAACCAACCGACGGTGCAGAGCCCTATTTGCTGGGAAAAGCCGACGAAACGGCCTATTATTTCATCTACGAGCCTGCTCGGCGCACCACTTTGGACTATGAAAGTCTAAGTCAAATCAAAACCAAGGCTGGGCACTACGTTATCTATGCCGACAACTGCTTGCTTACAAAGGACTACCTGATCCAGCACAACATCGTCTTCAAAAAAATACCTCGCGACATCAGCCGCTTCTAAGCCATGGAACTGAAAGGATACCAACAAAAAGTGATCGCCGACCTCGACGGTTATCTAGAGCGCGTCCGCACCCTGCAACATACGGGCAAGGCGTTTGAACAGCATTGGGAGGAGAAAATCGGTCCCTACAATCCGCTCGACGGAAAGGGAATGCGGCCCTACCAAAACAACATCCAGGGTGTGCCCCACATCTGTCTCAAGGTGCCCACGGCAGGCGGCAAGACTTTCATCGCAGTGAATGCATTAAGGACGATTTTCGCACAGTACGAACCTGGATTGCCCAAGGTCGTGGTTTGGCTTGTACCATGGAGCAACCTGCTCGACCAGACCGTCAATGCCCTTCGCAATCCAGATCATCCCTACCGCCGAAAACTGAATGAGCTTTTCCAACACAGGGTGCAAGTATTCCAGAAGGAAGACTTGCTGCAAGGCGCTAGTTTCAGCCCCACGGTCGTGCGTGAAGAGCTGTGCATATTTGTGATGAGCTTCGCAAGCCTGCGGGCAAAGGACAAGAACAAGGAAGGCCGCAAGGTCTATCAGGAAAACGGGCAGTTGGCTGCATTTCCATCCACCTATACCAGCGCCACCCCGCTTCTCGAAGACCGTGACGAGACCTCGTTGATCAATGTGATTCGGAGTCTGCACCCTGCTGTTGTCCTCGATGAAAGCCACAACGCCGAGAGCGACCTGAGCGTGGACATGCTGCAAATCCTCAACCCATCCATCGTCCTCGACCTCACAGCGACACCGCGCGGCAATAGCAATATCGTGAGCATGGTGCCCGCCATCGAGCTGAAAAAGGAGCACATGGTCAAGTTGCCTGTGATCGTGTACAACCACCAAGACAAGACCGAGGTCATCGATAGTGCGTTACACCTTCAACGCAAGCTCGAGGAGTTGGCAATTGCTCAGGAGAAGGCAGGTGGCAAGTACATTCGCCCGATAGTGCTCTTCCAAGCCCAGCCCCGCACGGGTGAGGAAAAAATCACATATGAAAAGCTCAAGGCTACACTGATCAAACTCAATATTCCCGAGGCACAGATCAAGATCAAGACCGCTGAAATCGATGAACTGAAGGGGATCGACCTGCTCGACCGCAACTGCCCGGTGCGGTTCATCATTACCATCAACGCGCTCAAAGAAGGCTGGGACTGCCCCTTTGCCTACGTGCTCGCTTCGCTTGCCGACAAATCATCCGCCGTGGATGTAGAGCAAATTCTAGGGCGAGTTTTGAGACAGCCCTACGTCATGAAACATGCCAAGCCCCTGCTGAACGTGTCCTACGTCCTCACGGCATCGGCCAAGTTTACCGAGACATTGGGTAGCATCGTAAAGGGCTTGCAATCCTCAGGGTTCAGTGAACGCGACTACCGCAACCACGACACCATGACGGAAGAGGCCAAGGAAAAAGCAGCCGACCAGCAGTTGGATATGCTCCTCAACCCGAATTCGCAACCGGCAACGACGGCGACAACGGATGAAATCGATACGGAACGGATCACGTATGACCCAACGGCTCCAATAACGACGGCGCAGGCGACCGACGTGACGACTACCAACGGACAAGACGCGACCACCGAGGCTTCCGCGCCAGCGGCACCGAGCATCGTGACGGAAATCGAGAAGATGGCCGAACAGGAAAATGCGCAGATGGAGGAACAAGTGCGGCGGCAAGCCGAAAATCCTTACAACGATACATTGTTTACCGAGATGCCCGAAAAAGTCACAAAATACCAGATGGTGCCTGCGGCAAGATCCGTTGCAGAGGCCCTTCGATTGCCACAGTTCATGCATGAGATTCCAGGCTCGCTGTTTACTGACAACGATGCTGTCAAGGCTGCGCTCAATCCTGAATACCTCTTGCAAGATTTTCGATTGAGTGACGAGGACACAAGGATCGATTTTGACCAAATCGTCGGGGAAATGTTCAAAGTCGATTTGGAATTACGTGATGCTGCCACGGACGATTATACGCCAAGACAGACCCTGTTGACCAAGGAAGCCCAAGGATCGATAGCGGAGTACATTTTGAGCAAACCGCATGATGCACAAATCAAGGACCTCAGCGGCCAAATTTGCGCGCTCATGGGAAGCATGTTCCCCATTGCCGACCAAGAGATCAAGGAGTTTGTCGGGCGCATCCTGAAGAAATTGGATGCCAACCAGATTCGGGACATGATTGTACACAGGTCGAGCTATACGGCCCGCATTAAGGCCAAGATCAAGGAGCATTCCGACCGATATGCGGAGAAACGGTTTTACGATTGGCTCGGTGTGGATAGGATCACCACTCAACCCAACTGGAAATTTCAGCCATTCATTGTGCCAGCCAAGCTGGGCCCAGCCTTGAGCAAGAGCCTTTATGACCGCGAAGCGGAAATGAGTGAATTTGAACACCGACTCATCTCCCAGATCGTTTCCCTAGACAACATCGCCTATTGGCACCGCAACTTTGTGAAAGGAAACGGCTTTGCCATCAACGGCTTCAAGAGCAACCATTATCCCGATTTCATACTCATTACCAAGACGGGCAAGGTGATCTTGGTGGAAACGAAGGGTGCCGACCGAGACAACAGCGATAGCAAAGCCAAGTGCAAGCTCGGTAAGACTTGGGCTGCCAAGGCTGGACCTGGATTCTACTATTTCATGGTCTTCGAGAAGAATCCAATCGAGGATGCTTATAGCTTGGAGCAGGCGAAAGCGTTGATTGCTGGGTTGTAGAACTCAAAAGCTGTCCAAAGGCGTTTGAGGGGTCAAGGTGTATCTCGGCAAAATCTTGAGGCAGATCGACGAGTTGCAGGGCTTTCACTTCATGAGCAGCCCTGCCTATCGGGTGTTTGAAGGGGAATATGATAGTGGGAAGCATCGGGAGTGAGGAAGGCCGGCGGTAGCGCGAATTTGTTTTTCTTGGCGATTTTTGGGGCATGCTGAAAAGGCATCTCCAAAGACAACCTGATATTGCATGACGAAGGGGGAAAACGTAATTTCTCAACTTAGAATTAAGAAATATAAAATATCCATGCCCACTCCCACCACTCTCCAAGGCCGCATCTACGATGCCCAAGAAAATCCCTTGCCAATGTCATCGTCCATGCCATGGACCAAGACTTGCGCACTGCCAAATTGCTTGGCAATTCGGAACCGACCGATTCCAAGGGCTTTTACAAAATAACCTTCCCGCAAGAGCGGGCTGCGCTTGCCGAGCTGAAGACGGCAGATATTTCGACCGTGCATGTCGTTTGCTGGGGCAGTCGGAGCCTGTCTTCAATCCGCCAGCAGAACTTACGATCGACTTCAAAATCGGCGGCGGCGCGACCAAGGGCATCGCTGAGTTTGATGCGATGGTGGCGCAAATCAATCCCCTGATCTTGCCGCAATTGGTGCCTTTGGTTGAACTCAAAGAAGATGCGGAAAACATTTTCAACAATGCCATCTTTGTCCACAATCAGACCATAGGCGGCATTGATGAGCTATAGGATGAACCACGAAATTCCACCCTTTGTGATGCAAGCCGCTTCGCCCACGACAGACACCGGGGCCGAACTCAAATCGATATAGCGAAAAAATACTACCTTACTTCTCCCAATTCCCCAAAAATGCAAGAAACACCAAACTCAACCGACAATACCACCCAACTCATCCATCTTGGGCTGCTAGGTATTGCTTTGTTGATGCTCATCATTGGCGCTATCTTTCTCGCGGAAGGTCTCACAAATGGCGCCATCAGCGGATTGCAATTGGATGCTTTTGACCGTGGACAAAAAGTTGGTCAAGGGCTCGTTCCGTTTTTAATTGGCATCATCGCAGGATTTTTCGCGATCAGGGGCTTGAGGAAGAAGAAAGCCGAAAAACACTCCGAGAATGAACTAAACGGATGAAGGAACGCAAGAGCTACTTGTTTCTGGCATTTAGGTTCGCGACATGACAGCTTTGCCAACTCAACACACCGCAATCTGGGGAGTTGGCAAAACCTCGATGTATGTTCCGTGACGGCTTTGCCAACTCAACACACCGCATTCCTGGGAGTTGAAAAAACCTCGTCTTAGGGTCAGTGACGGCTTTGCCAACTCAACACACCGCATTCTGGGGAGTTGAAAAAACCTCGTCTTAGGGTCAGTGACGGCTTTGCCAACTCAACACACCGCATTCTGGGGAGTTGGCAAAACCTCATACAATCGCACAAAAAAGGCGCCATAAGGCGCCTTTTCTGTTGATGACTTTCCTTTGAATCCTCAGCGCAAATCTTTGATGATCGCGCAGGCTTCATTGATGTAGATGTCTTTTTGCAGGCCTTCGATCCATTCCTTGTTCATTTTGACACGAACGGTATCAGAATTGATCGTGGTAAGATCGGCAGGGAGATTGACCACCGAGACCCCTTTGATCGGCTTGAATGCGTTTTTGTAGGCATCCGATTCTTCTTTCAACTTCTTTTCCTCGGCGCGGTAGGCATCCAACTTCAAGGTCTGGAGTTGCTCGTCACGCTGGGTTTTGAGACGCTGCGCATTGTCTTCGGCAATTTGAAACAACGGATCCTTGGTGATACGCTCACGCGATTCCTTGCGAATTTTGGCATAATCAGAGGCCGTCAACTTCCAAGGGTTGTATAGCGCGGGTTCGATTTCATCCCAAGGCATGACATGCTCCTGCTCCTTTTCGCCGCGATCGACATAGGTGTAGGCATCTGGAAGAATGACATCCGGGGTCACGCCTTTGAGTTGGGTAGCGCCGCCATTGATGCGGTAAAACTTCTGGGTGGTGAGCTTGATTGAACCCAATGGCTTCAATTCATTTTCGCCACGCAGCAGGTTGTCAAGGTCAAAGAAACGCTGCACGGTGCCTTTGCCAAAGGTCGGCGTGCCCACGATGATACCACGCTTGTAGTCTTGAATCGCCGCTGCCATGATTTCGGAGGCGGAGGCGGAACTGCTGTTGACGAGGATCACGAGTGGACCGTCGTACAGCGTTTTGGGGTCGCTGTCTTCCAAGACCTGCGGCGCGCCGTAACGGTTGCGCACTTGCACCATCGGACCTTGGTCCACAAATAGCCCTGCCATTTCGACGACATCCATCAAGGAGCCACCGCCGTTGTTGCGGAGGTCGATCACAAGACCGTCCATTCCCTGCGCTTTGAGCTTTTCGACTTCAATGCGGACGTCCTTGGCACAGGTACGGCCATTTTTGTTGGAGAAGTCGGCATAAAACTTGGGCAACTTGATATAGCCGACACCTTTGTTGGTATAGCTGTTTTTGATGATCGCAGAGCGGGCATAGGTTTCCTCGAGCACCACGATGTCGCGAATGATCGAGATGATTTTCGTGCTGCCATCGGTTTTCTTGACCGTCAGGCGCACTTCCGTTCCTTTTGGACCGCGGATGTACTTCACCGCATCATCGACGCGCATGTCGACGATATCCACGGGCTCTTCCTTGCCTTGCGCCACTTTGAGGATGATGTCATCCTCGGCCAATTCGCCTTGGCGGTAACAGGCACTGCCGGGCACGATGGCCGCTACTTGGATGTAACCGTCCTTTTCTTGCAAGGTGGCACCGATTCCTTCAAGCTGACCCGACATTTGAATGTCGAAGTTTTCCTTGTCAGCAGGTGGGAAGTAGCCGGTATGTGGATCGTAGATATTGGTGATCACGTTGAGGAACATGCTGCGACGGTCGTCCTGATCCATCTTGTCCATGCGCTTGGACCAGTCGTCATAAGTCTTCATGACCTTCACACGGGCATCCTGCTCCAATTCGGCCATGGTTTTGGTCGAAGCGCCCGCTGGATTGCTCTCAGTCTTTTCCTGAAGATCCAATTCGGTATAAAGGCGAGACAATACGTTGAATTTGAGAAGCTTCCTCCAGCGCTCTTTGAGTTCCTTCTCGTCTTTGGCCCACGGCATTTCGTCGGCTTTCAATTCGATGGATTCATCGACATTAAAATCGAATGGTTGCGTGAGGATTTCCTTGTAGAATCCCTTGACCATCGCCATGCGGTTGGCATACAATTCGTCGGCTTTGTCAAAGAAGGCATAGCTGCCATCCTTGATTTGGTCGTCGATTTTGGTCTCTTGCTCCCGCAGGTTCTCGATGTCGGAGACCGTAAAATACCGCTTGCTGTAGTCCAAGCGGTCAATGTAGAGTTTGAAGACATTCTTGGAGAATGTATCGTCAATCTCAAACGGGGCGTAGTGGCTCGAGTTAATGCCTTGAACGATCAACTTCATGATCACTTCGTCCTTGGCTTGCTCCTGATTCACTGACCGGAAAGCAAACAAGCCCAAAACGCTTAAAAGGACGGCAAAAACGGTTATTTTAGTGTAACGCATACCTATATGTCTCCTCCTCTCATGAGGAATCCGCTAATTGAACGTAAAAGTTAAGCGATAGTTGCTGGTTTTGGAAATCTGTTTTCAGTTAGAAGTGAGAAATTAGCAGTTAGCAGTTGAAGGCAGGTTAGTTAGCAGTTAGAAATTAGCAGTTAGCAGTTGAGGGCAGGTTAGTTAGCAGTGAGAAATTAGCAGTTAGCAGTTCCGATCACTGCTAACTGCTAACCGCTAATTGCTAACTATTTCTCGATTTTCTGATACGACGCCACGATGCCTCTGATGAGCGCCGAACTGAAGCCTTGGTGTTCCATTTCGTTGAGGCCCACGATGGTACAGCCTTTGGGGGTGGTCACTTTGTCGATTTCTTCCTCGGGATGGCGGCCACCTTGTAGCAGGAGATCGGCTGCGCCTTTCACCGTCTGATTGGCGATGAGGCTGGCAGTTTGGCTGTCGAATCCAATTTGAATGCCCCCTTGGACCATCGCACGGATGAAACGCATGACAAATGCAATCCCGCAAGCACCTAGCACGGTGGCAGCTTCCATCAGGCTTTCTTCGATGAGCGCCGTACGACCGAGTTGCTCAAAAAGCTCGGTTACCAAGGGCAAGCCTTGGCTCCGCCCCTTCGCATGGGCAAGACAGGTGATGCTTTGCTGAATGCTTGTGGCAGTATTGGGCATCGCGCGGAAGATTTGCACGTCGGATGCTGCCCATTCGGCCATTTGTTTGATCTCGATGGAGCTCATGACCGAAACAAGGACCTTGGAAGCGTCGAGTGCGGGGGCGATTTCGCTGAGAATTTCCTGTGCCTTGAAGGGCTTCAGCGCGAGGATGATGACATCAGCGTCCTTCACTGCAGCCAAATTGTCGTCGGTGACTTGGATGCCGGCATCGCGGAGTTCCGTGAGCAAGGCGGTTTGCCGGCGGGTGCAGGTGATGTGTGCAGCAGGAATTTGCCCGCTTTGGGCCCAGCCGAGGGCCATCGATTGCCCAAGGTTGCCGGCGCCGATCACGGCAATTTTGATTTCGGAGAGTGATTTCATGTATTTCATCAATAAGGCGGCAAAGATAGGATTCGGGTTGGGACATTGCCAGTTTCTTCCGGGGTGTGAATCTGAAATTTAGCCACGAAGACACGGAGGCACGAAGGCAAGAATGACTTTGTGGCTTCGTGGCTTCGTGGCAAATCTTACACCCAATGCAAGAATCCAAAATTTGTAATTCCCGAATGGTTTGCAGACATTTCAACCTTAATCTATGCAACACAAAGAAACAAAGCACTTCAGCTTGCGTTGGCTATTGCTGTTTTGGTTGTTGGGATGGGCTGGCAGCCTGTTTTCCCAATCGCCCGACCATACGCAGTATTCCTTGGACAATGGTTTGGCGAGTTCGATTGTGTATTCTGCGATTCAGGACAAGGATGGTTTTATCTGGTTTGCCACCGAATCCGGTGTGAGTCGCTTTGACGGAACGCATTTCCAGAACTTCACCGTCGGCGATGGCCTCGTCGGCAATGACGTGCTGCGGCTGTACGAGGACCACAAAGGCCGGATATGGTGTCTTTCCTTCAATCCACAGATCTGCTATTTCGAGAATGGGCAAATCCACAATCCGAAAACAGATCCCTGGTTGGATGCGGTCAAGGCTCGCAACTTTTTCCCATCCTTGATTGAAGATGGCCGGGGCGACCTTTGGCTTGCCGCTGACAATGGAAAACTCATCCAAATCAATGCAGACCGCAAAGAAGTGAACGACTCGGTTTTTCCCGAATTGCTGCCTGGGAGTCTTTGGGGATTTTTTCTGGACAAAGACCGGCTGGCTGTCGCAGTCTGCAACTCCTTTGCCCATCCCTTGATCACAGGTGCTTCATCCATCCCGATCCAACCGCCCATGCCGCGTTGGCTTGCTCCCCGCATCGGCAATATCTCGGACCAAGCCGTGATCACTGCCATGGCCAACCAAGCCACCTTGTTTCTCAATCATTCAGCTTACCCGCTGCGACTTCCTCCTGAATTTGACAAAGCAGATATCTTGTCTGTAACGCTCGACCGTGAACAAAATCTCTGGTTTGGTACCCGTGACGGAGCGCTGATGCTGTCTGACTTCGAATTGCACGACACGACCATTCGCTACAGCAAGATCAGGAAATTTCTCCCGGGCCGCACGATTACTTCCATTTTGGAAGACCATGAAGGCAATCATTGGCTGACGTCCTTGGGCGAAGGCGTATTCTTCTTTTCCTCGATCCATGCGATTACCTATCAGCCTTTTCCCGAAATTGGAAATGCATTCGCCAACAAGGTCTTTGTCGATTCAAGAGGTGAGGTTTGGGTGGGATTTGACAAGAACATCTATGCCAAACTGACCCACGGAAACATGGAGATCCATCAGCTTCCGCGCGGCGCAAATGGGCGCGGACGCATGAACGATATCTTTGAGGATCAGGGCGGAAACATTTTCTTGGCTACCGATGAATCCGTGGTGATCATCGATCGGTCGGGCAAAACGCATTACCATCAGCCTTATGTCAAGGCCATTGCACAGGTGCCCAATGGGGACTATTATGTGAGCCATGGATGGCAAGTCAACCGCATCAAAAATTGCCCGCCTGCGCAATTTGAGCAGGCTTATGCACTTGCACGCAGCAGCCATGACCACCACATGATGACAAGGGCTACCTCATTGGCAACCACCGCCAATGGGAAATTGCTCTTGGGGACATTGCATGGACTTTTTGAGGCGGAAAATGGGATTCTCAAGCAAATTGAGGCGGTACCGGCAGTGCCGATTTCGCACATCAAAACAGTCCCAAGTGGTCGCGTCTGGCTCAGTACCCTCAACAGCGGAATTGGATTCCTTGAAAATGGGAAATTTCATCCGGTAGCACCGGAACCGATGAATTCAGATATCTGCCATGACATTACCATTGATGCATCCGGGATCGTGCACATAGCGACCAACCGGGGAATCACCCGCCTGGAGCCACTTGACGCTGCGGGAACTACTTTCAGAAGTCGCAGTTTTGGTAAAAGTTACGGCCTTGCCTCCGACGAGGTCAGGAGTGTCGCCACAGACAATGGCAAAGTATACGTGGCAACCGCCAAAGGGCTCACTGTCATCGATGCGGCGTTTCTCACCGGCAACCAACCAGCAGTGCGCCTGCATGCCAAGGCATTCACAGCCTCTGGAAAGGAACTTTCGTTGAATGGGGAAACGCTGCAACTTCAGGCGGATGACAATCAGTTTTCCTTGTTATTTACCGGAATCAGCTACCGCAACGCCAACAATGTCCAGTACCGTTATGTTTTGAGCAAGGACAATGAAGTCGGCGAATGGAATGCGACCTCGTCGCGGCGCTTGGACTTCCCCTATTTGAGTCCTGGCAAGTACAAATTACAGCTGGAGGCGATGATCGAAGGATTGCCCTCCACCACCGACAAAATTGAATTCCATTTCGAAGTGTTGCCGGCATTTTGGGAGACGAGCCTGGTCCGAATCCTCGTTTTTTTGCTACTGCTGGGCTGTGTGCTGATGATTTTCTGGCTTGTCTTGCGCAGACGCAAGGTGCAGGAACGCAAACGCGCCGAAAACAACAAACGCATAGCCGAACTGGAGCACAAGGCCTTGCGGGCACAGATGAATCCGCATTTCATCTTCAACAGTCTCAATTCCATCGAGCGCTTCTACATCACCGATCGCATGGAGGAAGCCAATACCTTCATTGCCGACTTCAGCGAATTGATGCGCGCCATCCTCGACCTGTCTGCCAAGCCATTTATTTTACTTTCGGAGGAATTGCGGCTCGTCGAATTGTTTCTGACCCTCGAATCGCATCGGATGGATCACCGTTTTGACTTCGACATCGAGGTTGCCCCCGAAATTGATCCGGAGGCAACCTATGTCCCGCCCCTGATCCTGCAGCCCTTTGTGGAAAATTCCATTTGGCATGGCGTGTCGGCCTTGGAAAACCGCAAAGGGAATATCAAGATTCTCGTGGGAAACAAGGCCGAAGGAATCCAAGTGACCGTTCGCGACAATGGGATCGGCAGGAAAAAATCGGCTGAGCTGCAGCGCAAATACCGCAAAAAGCATACTTCAAGCGGGATCAGGATCACCAAGGAACGCTTTGAACTGTTGAATCTAGACCTGGAGGGCAAAATGAATTACCAAATTGAATTTCACGATTTGGTCAATGAAGACGATATTGGCATAGGAACGGATGTCGTCATCAGCCTTCCAAATGCATTTAATGATACATTACAATGATCAAAACGGTTCTGATCGACGATGAATCCGGTGCACGCGAGACGCTCCGGCATCAATTGGCCAAATACCTGCCCCATTTGACCGTGGTAGGCGAGGCGGATTCCGTTGAATCCGGCATCACATTGCTGGAGCAAACCGCACCGGAGCTCGTCTTTTTGGACATCGAAATGCCCTTGGGTTCTGGATTTGACATTTTGGATGCGACGCGGCACCTCAAATTCCAAGTCATCTTTATCACCGCATTCAGCCAATATGCGCTCCAAGCCTTCAAGTTTTCGGCAGCGGCCTACCTGATGAAGCCGGTGCGCATCACGGAGCTGAAGGAGGCTGTCGAAAGGGTGTTTGCACCGAGCGCCATGGCAACAAGTCAGCAGAAATTGAGTGTCCTTTCCCATAATCTGAGCCCGCAGGGGGTTAATTCGTCCAAAATCGTGCTACCAGACTTGACCGGCTTTTTTGTCGTGGACATCCACACGATCATTCGCTGCGAAAGCGAAAGGAACTATACCCGGTTCTATTTCACCGACCAAAACACGACCCTTGTCACCCGAACGCTCAAGGAATATGACGACTTGCTGACACCGAATGGCTTCTTGCGCATTCACCAAAGCCACCTTGTGAATCTGGCCTTTGTAAAACGGTATATCCGCGGCAAGGGCGGCGAGGTTGAAATGAGCGACAAGGCGGTTTTGCCCCTTTCCCGGCACAAAAAGGATGAATTTTTGAAGCATTTCCACGTCGAGTAAGACGACTCCTGAGATTCCCGATTGATAGGTCAGACGGACCATCTGTCATCCAAACCATGTACTTGGGTAAGTGGCACTAACCACCCCTGAACTTTGATCCCATCTTTGACGGTAATACGCTGCGAAAGCGTCTGAACAATTTTTGTTTTTGATTACCAATGAAAAGATGAAAACAATGGCTTCCCGTACTAACAGAAAATTCTTGCTTGCTTGGTTCTTCCTCTTGGTTGGCCTCACCGGTCGGATGTTGGGGCAAGCCCCATGTGCCTCCGAAGCGACGCCGGACCAAATCCGCTACATGACCCAGACGCGTGAGGCGCGCCAAAATTTTGATGTCGCCACCCTGCGAGGAGCAGTCAAATGGGTGCCGATCACATTCCACAACGTCACCCGTACCAACGGAACGGGGGGACTCAACACAACGGTGATTCCGACAATTATCAGCGACCTTAACCGCTCCTTCGGCCCCGCCAACATTCAATTTTTCCAATGCGGACCGATTGAAACGATCAACAACGACACATATTTCGACTTGACCGTTGGCCGTTCGGGGGATCCCTATCCAGCAGAAGACGCCGTGATTTGCGGTGCGCATGACGTGCCCAATACGCTCAACATGTACTTTTTCAATTCGTTTTACTCGACGTATTGGGGTCCTGGCGTGCGCGGATTGGCCTATTTCCCGGGCGGACCTGAGCGGGTTCTGATTGAGACAGCGTATGCAACCAATGGTTCGCGCACAATCGAGCACGAAGTCGGCCACTTCTTTTCCCTTTACCATACGCACCAAAATACAGGCCATTCCACCCTCGGTGAATGCGCCAACGGCTCCAACTGCGCCATCGCAGGCGATGAGGTTTGTGATACTCCTGCCGAACCCACCTTGGGACTGCCATCCAATACATCGGGTTGTACCTACATCGGCTCCGCGCTCGACCCATGTGGACAGCCTTATGTACCCAATATGTACAACTACATGAATTACACAAGTGGCTGCGGCAGCATGTTTTCTGCCGGTCAATACAACCGCATGGCTTGGAGCGCAATGTACGAACGCGCCAATCTCGCTTGTGCTGCAGGCACCAATGCACCTTGCACCTCCATTGTCACGACCTTCCCTTACACCCAAGGATTCGAGTCTGGCAACCTGGGCGATTGGACCAACGCCACCAACGACAACTTTGATTGGTCAGTCGTCACTGCTGCACCACATGCCCCTACCACCGGACCTACCGCTGCAGCCGTAGGGACCAAATTTGCCTACATCGAAGCCAATGGCAATACTTCCCACAAGATTGCAAGTTTGGACATGCCATGTTTTGACCTCACCTATATCAGCAATCCACGTGTGGAATTCCGTTATCACATGGTGGGTACAGGCACGGGAACACTCAAACTCGAAGGCTCAAGCAACGGCGGTGCATCTTGGACCACACTATTTTTCAAAGAGGGTGCCCAAGCAAGCGGATGGCAGACGCAAGTGGTGGACCTGAGTGCCTACGCCTCCCAAACCACTTTCAAATTCCGCATTTCGGCTACAACAACGGCCAACAACCTGGGCGATATTGCGATTGACAATTTCCGGGTTTATTCGCAGCCATGTGCTTTTACGCCCACGATCTCCCATGTTGATTTGACTTGCAGCTATTTGCCGACCGGATCAGCCTCGATTTCCGGCGCGCCCGGCGGGTCGACCTACAATTGGGCCAAAGGAGATTATCCAACGGTGAGCATCGGCACGACAGCCTCAATCTCCAACTTGCAGCCTGGAGCCTACCAAGTGACCGTGACGAGCAGCGGCTGCAGCAGTGTCCATGGCACGTATATCGAGGAAAATGTTTTCCGGATTCTCGCGACACAAACGCATCCGACCTTGACGACATCGGGATCGCTCAATATTCAATGGCAAGGTGGCGTATTGCCTTATTCGTCCTTGTCTTGGACAGGCCCTGTGAGCGGGAGCTTGGGCAGCATCACGGGCAATAGCTACAACCTGACGGGCTTGCCCGCAGGCATCTACAGCATCCAAATGACCGATGCCATCGGCTGCGTCAATGGCACTTCCGAGTCGCTCGTCGGGATTACGCCAGCCTGTCCTTGTGCGGGTTCCATTGGCGTTGGCACCTTTGAAGGCTTCGAATCCGGACTCGGAAATTGGACGAATTGCGCAGGTTTTGACGCCTACGATTGGGCGATCGGAACGGGTGACATGAGCCCGACAGGTACCACCGGGCCAACCACATCGACCGCCCCCAATGCACCCAATGGCGCTTACGCTGGCAATCAATATGCCTATGCCGTTTCCAATGATTTTGATCCGTTGTACTTTGCCGAATCCGTTTTCTCCAGCCCCTGTCTCGATTTCACCGGGGTTGCCCACCCTGCAATGCGGTTTTACTATCACAATTACCACTCCTCCGGCACTGTTGATCCTTTGCGTGTAACGCTCTACAATCAAGTGACTGGCAGTCTGGAAATGCTTTGGGAAAGTGATGTAACTTCCTCAGACGCCTGGCGCGAGGTCGTGGTCGATTTGACTTCAGCGGGCAATACCAATGGCATCTACGAAATTGTGTTTTCAACCTATCCATTGGGTGCCACAACCAATGATGTCGCCATCGACAATTTCGAATTGTTTGACGGTGGTGCAGGTGGATTCGTCTCCAGTGTGACAACGACTCCTGCAAGTTGTGGCAATACGGCCACCGCGAGCGTCAATGCATCCTGCTCTGGCGCAATAACTTATGCCTGGAGCCATGGCCCGACAACCGCAGCGGTCACCGGCTTGGCAGGCAATACTGAATATTATGTTACCGTTACCTGTGCCGGAGCTCCTTGCGCCCGTGTACACAAGGTCAAGACTTCCGTCAACGACATGATACCCTCTACCAACATTACGCATGTCGTGGCATCTGGACAGACCAATGGCGCGGTGGACCTATTCGTTACGGGTGGAAAAACTCCCTATACCTACAACTGGACCGGTCCGAGTGGCTTTACAGCAACCACTCAGGACATTTCCAACCGGGGTGCGGGCACCTACAACGTCACGGTAACCGACGCCTTGGGCTGTACCAAAACCGCCATTGCGCTCATCTATGATGGAGGATGCCCCAATCTCGTGAATGCGAATGGCTATGATGAATCTTGGGAGGCAGACTTTGGTAAATGGAACAATATCACGGGTGAAGCAACCTCGCATTTTGATTGGACGCGGAAATCAGGTGCCTCCAATGGTACCTCCTCAGGACCAGCAACGGCCAATCATGGTAGCTTTTACCTCTATACCAACTCCAATGCAACACCCTCGGGAGCCACTGCGCATTTGATCAGCCACTGCATCGACCTGACGCATGCGACCACCGCCACATTTACATTTGACTGGCATGCCTACAAAACCACATCCAATGGCACAATGGGGACGCTGTATTTGGACGTGACCACCAACCAAGGCGTAACCTGGACGCAATTGGCAGTGGTCTGCAGCACGAGTGTCGGCAACCAATGGAATGTGCGCAACCAAAGCCTCAATGCTTATGTTGGAAAAGTGATCCAACTGCGGTTCAGGGAAGTGATGGGCTCCGCCAACAAAGGCGATATTGCACTCGACCATCCACGCATCACGGGCACATATATGAAGGCGGATCCTGCAAATAGTGCAGATGCGATGCAAGAAATTGTACTCTACCCCAATCCAACGCAAGATCGCGTGAACATTGACTTTGTCTCCCGACAGGATCAATCTGTACAATGCCGGATTACCGACCTCACCGGCAAAGTATTGCGCACTTGGGCCGAATCCACCAACGACGGTCCCAACCATCTGGATTTCAGCACAAGAGACCTTTCAGACGGAATCTATTTTATTCAATTGGAAGTCACGGGACAACGAATCACCAAAAGATTTGTCGTTCTGAATTGACCCATCGTCAAGCAAAGAAAGCGGGCATCCGAAAGGGTGCCTGCTCTTGCTTTTATACTGCTTTGCGATGAAGCGCTTCGAAACGCCAAACTCGCAGGATAGCATCCAATTACTTCCGGCCAAGGCCTTCGATTGCCTTTCCGGTGCATTTGCTCGTCGGGGCGATGGTCAACAGCGCGCAAACGGTGGCGGCAATATCTGGGATGACAACAGGAGTTTCCGATGTCCCGAATGGAATCCCATTACCCCAAAAAACCAGCGGGACATGGGTATCATATTCATAATGGGTGCCATGAGAGGTTCCCTTTTTGTGGCGCCATGTTTCGTTCGGATCGTAGGGCGCATGCATGTAGCCATAGCTTTCGAGAAACAAAACATCACCGCTACGTCCTGGGAAATAGCCATTCATCAAGTACAATTCCCCGAAATTCCGAGGCTGCAAGCGTTGGATTTCGGATGCGGTAAAGACGCCCTCGATTCCTGGAAATCCTTTCACAAAAGCAGCCACCACCTTCGTCAAGGAATCTATATTGACATTCCGACGATCAGCCAACAAATGATTCAGATAGATATTGTGCCCTTGCACCCTTGTCATCAAGGAATCCTGACCTGCGACGTCACCCACAAGTTTCCTGATCTGCTTGTGCATATCTTTGTCGTCCAGCCAACCGCCCCGTTCGCCATGGGCGACTGCATAATCTGGATTTGCTGCGCCGCCATGGTCGGCAGTGAGGAAAACCAACACATTTTCCTTTCCAATCCTGGCATCCAAAAATCGTAAAAAATCAGCCAAGTCACGGTCCAATCGCAAATAGGTATCTTCGACTTCGCGTGATTGCGGCCCAAATTGATGGGCGACCATATCGGTCGAGGAAAAGCTCAAACTCAGGAAGTCAGTGACGTCGTCGTTGCCGAGGTTGTGGTGCTTCACCGCTTCCTTTGCAAAAAGGTTGAGAAACTCATTGCCCCAAGCCGTGGACATGAATTCAGCACAACAAATCAAAGGATCGACAGCGAGGTGATGAGGAAAATGCGCTGTGCCGCCGGGACCATACAAACCTTCATATTGTGCGTCTTCAGGTCCATCGGATGCAGTGTACTTCTCAGGCGCAAGAAGCGGAACCCAACCAACAGGATTCGACTGAAAACCAATCGGAATTTTGAGCGCATTGATGGAGTCGACCCAGAAGGGCAAGGTTGTTTTCGTGCCTGGATAATAATTACTTGAGATCATATTGCCTGTGACACCATCAAAAAAATACGCGGCATCGCCCGTTTTGCCTACGGGCAAGATTGCCGACCGGTCCTTGAGCGACACACCCACGGTAATGGCTTTGCCATTGGTTGCAGCCTTCAATTGATCTGCAATCGTCGTGGCATTCAAAAACTTCGGGCTCACCCCGCGGCTTTTGGTTCGCAATGGCGAAATCCCAACATAGGGATGCAAACTGTCATACACCGAGCTATGGGGAAATACAATTCCTTGATCCAAAGTAGCGCGGTCCATCCACGTATTCATGACGATGCCATGTCCCGAAGGCGTTGTCCCGGTAAAAATGCTGGCATGGCCCGGTGCGGTTTCGGTCGGGACATAATTGTAATTGCAATTCGAGAATGAAGTCCCCTCCCCTACCAGTCGCTTAAACCCGCCTTCTCCGAAATTGGGCCAAAACCGTTGGAGATAATCGTACCGCATTTGATCGACGACGATACCCACGACGAGGCGAGGTTGCTTTGTCGTTGCGGACTTGGATTGTGCCGCCTCCTTGGGGGGGCAAGCGGTCAAAAACAGTGAAAAGCTCAACAAAAGGAGCTTAACGGAGCGAGTAAGGTGCACTTTCCTGATCATCCGGCGAAAATACTGACAAAATCGGTGCTGACCATGAGGTTTAACCCAGAATTCACATGCCACACCTCGCAAATCAACCTGCGTTGTACATCAAATAGGCAAGTTTGTCGATGCCTTCTCTGAAGGTCAGATTGTCTTGGGCTGCATTGGCTTTGCGTTTTTCAAGGTATTCTTCACGGAAACTCTGCAGGATTGCAAGGTCATTTTTCTCTTGCTCCTTGCCGCCCTTGCGGCTGTACTGACCCGCGTGTGGGATCACCGGATTGCCCATCACCATCGTATAGTCAATGCCGGTTGCGTCCAATTGTTGCCGATACCATTGCTCGGTTTGGATCCCAGGAAGGAAAAATCCTGCTTGCAAGAGGTTGTTTTCCATTGCTGTGCGAACATGTCCTGCGACATTCTGCGTTTCAATCACAAGCAACCCACCGGGATAAAGTGCCTCGAAAAAATGTTGGGCGACGGTGCGCATTTCAGGCTCAGAAAATCGGTAAAAAGCATCCCTGTCCAGCACAACATCGACTTGGGGCATGGTGAATGAATGGCGCATGTCGTGCACAAACATTGCAGGGTGTACAAACACATTTGCTTTGGGCAACTGCATCTCCTTCAAGACATTGGGAAGCTTTTCCAGTGCCTCCATCGGGTCTTCAAACAGCAATTCGTTTTGAATGGAAATCGCGATGGGCGAAATATCGGTAGCGACGACATCACAACCAAGGTTTGCATACAACCATGGGGCCAAATCGAGCCCGCATCCAGGAAACCAAATACGCATATGCGGCGATTGAAGGACATCTGCAGCAAACCTTAAATCGCTTTCGAGGTGGTATTTCTCCACCTTCTCAAAATTGGGTTGATTCGCCGCAAAGTAGGCATCCCAACCTGTCGCATCACTCCATTTCTCGGGCATCTTCATAGGGAAAGCTAAGAAATTCTGTCAGCTCTTGCAACCGGGAAAACCTTGGAGGATGGGCTGGGAAGTAGGCTGTTCCCTCGAATGGCATGGTCATTGCTGCAATTGCTTCCTTGCCAATTTTGTTTCGAGCGGGGATTTTACCAAATTCCCGAAAAGATCCCACGATGAAGTCCACTTTGAGATGCATTCCCTTATTCCTGCTGATTCTGCTTTCGTGTATCGCTTGCAGCGATGCAACCGTCGCTCGGGTAGAAATTCCAGGGATTTCACCATCGGCGTCGAATTTGCGCGATACGCTCAAAATGAAAGACTTCACGTTTGCACAAAGGCAGCAATGGGATTCGGCAACGGCGGTATGGTATGAAACGCAATATTTTGGCGGTTGCCTGAAAACGCTGGGATTTGAGCTCAATTGCACCGACTGCACGAATATTGGACTGAATCTTGAATTGACAGTTGATTCAACAGGCCAAATTCTTGAAACCCAGGTATTGAGCAGCAAAATCTATTGCTCAAAACACAGTGAGGCTGATGAGCTCAAAATGAAGGATTGCCTTCTTCAGTCTTTTCCTACCGTCCTCTTACCCAAGCCGTTTTATGACAAAATTCTTCTTGTATTTATTGGACGCGTGCCAATGTGCTAGAATCTTAGCCTTGAAAAAATGTGTCGAATGAAAGCAAACTACGGATGTAATCTGCGGTGATTTATTGTTTTTGGAGTCGCAGAAACCTGGAAAAAGGCAACAATATGGGAAGCCTTTTATAACTGCCATCAAGGGATTTCCCTTTCGGAAACATAAAAAATGACGGCTGTAACGCCCTGATATCCAAAATACAAGATTCGATCCCCATTTTTGAAACAGCAATGTCAACGCTCATACTTTTTTTTCCAGCTCATAGCGTTTTCGTGATTCTTTTTCCGTAGATTGGAGCTAATCTAAGTTCTTTTTTCAACAAATAATGTTTGCTTCACAATCAAAGATTCACAGAATGAAACAGTTACTTTTGGCAATACTTTTGCTCTTTTCATCGTACGCTGCTTCTGGCCAACTTAATTTCATGAGCGATTTTTCATGGGCAAGTCAGGACTCTGAAATCATCAGTACAGCTACCTTCGCCCTCTGCGAAGGCACTACAACCTCTATGACACTTACGACGAGCCTACCGCATCATCGCAATATCAATCTGCAAGGAAATCCACTTTCCAATGGTCACCCGACAACATCGGTACTCATCCCTATCCTAACTTGGTGATGCCATTGATGGTGACCGTGACCCTGACTTTCTCGCAGCCAGTTGCAAATTTGAACTTGTTGATTCGCGATCTTGATGACGATGCTCCAACACCTGGTCCCGAGGAAATCCTAACCAATTTCCGAATCAATGGTGTTCAAACCATGCCCAACAGCGTAACTGCCACTTCGGGTAATTATCAAATTTTCGGTTTGGTGATAGAACCTCTGACTGCCAATTGCAACGGTTGGTTCAATTGGCCCATCAACGGCATTAGTTCATTGTCCTTTGACTATGACCGCGACATCATGAACTACGCACTCCTTTTGGATTCGGTTAAATTTCAATGCAATGAGTCTTTTGTCTCAATTTCGGATCCCACGATTCCCTCCATCGAAGTTGGTCCTTCCCCTGCGGCGACATCGTTGACGGTGCGAATGCTCCATCAAACTGTTGCTAAAAATGAACTCTCCTTTTTCAATGCGGTAGGGCAATGTGTGAAGAAAGTACAGATGAACGGAGATCGCATGGATTTGGACATTTCGCAGCTGCCAAACGGGCCCTACTTTGTTTCTTTCGTCACAGAAGGGAAAAGTATTACCAAGAAATTCATTGTCCTGCGATAGGAGATTGCCTCCAATAAAGCGTATCAACAACGAAAAAATCGTTGCTGACGCGGTTGATTCATGCTTTGAAGCAATTGGAGCTATGCGCTAACCCGTTTCGCTTACGTAGTCACTTTCGATATTTCATCGATGAACTCCATTTCCACCTGATTGCGGAGCAAATCCTCAAGCGTCTCGCGCTTCCGGATCAAGTGGGCTTGACCTTGGTGCACGAGCACTTCGGCGGGTCTGAACCTCGAATTGTAGTTGCTGCTCATGCTGAAGCCGTAGGCACCGGCGTTGTGAAAGCAGAGGATGTCTCCTTCACGGATTTCATTGATTTTGCGGTCCCAGGCAAAGGTATCCGTCTCACAAATGTAACCAACAACTGTATAGACCCGCGGTGTTCCCTCCGGGTTGCTGATGTTGGTAATCTTGTGATAGGCATCGTAAAACATGGGTCGGATCAGGTGATTTTGCCCTGAATCCACTCCCGCAAATACCGTCGCCGTGGTCTGTTTGATCACATTGACACGCACAAATAAGTACCCTGCTTCGCTGACCAGATACTTCCCGGGTTCGAACCATAGCTCCAATTCCCTGCCATATTCTTTGCAGAATGCGAGGAACCGCGAGGTCATTTCCTTGCCCAATTCCTCAATGTCGGTGGTCACATCATCGTCTTTGTAGGCAACTTTGAATCCAGAACCAAAGTCGATGAACTGTAAATCCTTGAAGCCCATTGCAGCATCAAACAACAATTCGGCTCCCTGGATAAATACGCGCGCATCCAAAATGTCGGAACCGCTATGCATATGCAAGCCAATCACGTTGATGCCATGGGATTCTATGACACGGTGTAGATGGCGCATTTGATGAATGCTGATGCCAAACTTCGAGTCAATATGCCCCGTCTGAATATGAACGTTCCCCCCGGCGACAATGTGTGGATTGATGCGGATGCAGCAAGGTACTTTTCCGCCGTAGAGGTTCCCGAATTGTTCCAGAATGCTGATGTTGTCGATGTTGATCATCAAACCAAGCCCCACAGCCATCGAAATCTCTTCAATCGATACGCAATTGGGGGTGAATAAAATTTCGGAAGGCGAAAAGCCCGCTTTCAGTCCTAGCCAAGCCTCCTGAATCGAAACAACATCCAAGCCTGCACCCGCCCGATGCAACAGCTTCATCACTGAAATGTTTGTCAGTGCCTTGCATGCATATTTGATCTTGACATTTGCTGCAGAGAATGCCATTTTCAGCCGGTCGAATTGCCGCAAAATCGTGGCTGAATCATACACATAAACTGGCGTGCCATAGGACGAGCAGATCGCCAAAGCATCAACACCACCAATCGAATAAGGGGAAGGAAGCATGATTTTTTTTAAATGACTTTGTTAAAAATAAGCATTTCAAAGCATAGAAAAAGCGGCCCCAGAAATAATCCGAGGCCGCTTTCCAAAATCTTGGAGTTAAGCGGATCAGTTGATCTTAGCCAACCTTGCAGTCACTTTCACGTCAGTCTTCTGGAAGAAAACGCGGAATGGACCTGGATAGCTATTCTTCACCTCGTACTGAGGATAAAAAATGACATCATAACCAGGATTGTCCAGCATCAACTTGTGCAAAGCATAGTTGGCTGTACGGTCATAAAGAACACTTCCGATTACAGGAAGGCTTGCCAAGTCGATGAGCGCGCCACCACCTGCAACTGTGCCAGACTCCTTCTTGAAAAGGCGCTGCCAGTCGATCATCAGGATCTTTGTGGTGGAAGCCTCAGCACTTACCTGACCGGAATAGCTGAAGTCTGCCTTGTGCCATTGCATGTGGGCATTTGGCTCACGCATGGTGTGATTGGTTGCAGTGCAACCGCTGAGGATGATGGTCATCACCATCGTGGCGACGAAAAGAAATGGTAAAAATTGCTTTTTCATGATACTAAAAGTTTTTTGAACTGCTGCCATATTAGAAAATTGTAAGGACTGCACCTAATCGGCAATGAAACAAAATTCGCAAACACCTACTTGTCAGCAATTTACAAATTTAGCTCTGAGAACAATCATTCAAAAATAATCCAATAAATCAGATGGCGGTACCAACACAGACGCTCGATGCACTCCCCCGGGAGCGATCGGGCATCTTCCAGAACCATCGCGTAAAATTCCAAATCCGTCTTACCAACCCCATTCAGTTGAACAGTTCAAGGAATGATTCCAACGAATAAGCCCCCAAAAACCAAATTGGCAGCCGGCCATCCCCAAAGGGTCCTCCGACTGCCAATT